>JAEWDG010000255.1 GCA_023390215.1 Bacteroidota bacterium
ACAACTTTGTTTTTATTAAAGCTACTGCTTTTACAACTGTTTCTGAAAACCATTTTCTGCATCATGAATTTTCCACTGTTGTCGTCAGCGTTTCAACAGGGATTTAAAAAAATTTTTCAGTTACTGAGCTGGTCGGTTTTTTCGGAATTACTCGTGATCGTGATATTTAATTTTCCACTTATTGTGGCAGCCAGGTGGATCAGCGCCCGGTCGGTGAAAACGCTATCGGTGTTGAAATGGTTTACGATCATTTTGGATCTTGTCAATGCTACGCTGAGCTTGTTCGATATTTTCTATTTCCATTTTCAGCGTCAGCGTGCGAACGCAGATCTGTTATTCGTGATAAAACGCCCCTTTGATCAGAGTTTTGGAAGTTTTCCGCTGCTTACCGCAGGATTTATATTGGTGATCCTGGTTTACAGTTTTTTTATTTACCGAATCACCGGCAATTATCTAAAGCGAATAACTAAAACAAATGGGAACCAATGGACGCCCTGGAGCCTGGCCTGTCTATTGTTGATGCTTGGTTTTTTTCGCCCGGAGTATTTCCTGCCAACAGCCTCGCTTCGTGATCTGAATACGCCGGGCACTTCGATCGCGCAAAACAGTGTACACAGTTTTATCTTTTCTGTTTACCGGAACAAAGAAGCTGCGCTTCCGGAAATTCATGGAGAGGAAATTCCTGTCTATCAGAATACATCGATACCATACGCTCCGGATTCGCTCAAAAAAAGAAATGTTATCCTGTTCATAATGGAGAGCATACCTGCCGAATTTTTTACTCCGGGTTCAAAGTTTAAAGTAGAGATGCCATTTATGGATTCGCTTGTTGCATCAGGTGTTTATTTCGATGAAGCTTACAGTTTCGGGCACAACTCAAACAAGGGCATCACTTCTATCCTGGCCTCCCTTCCTACGCTTACCGAAATTCCGCTTTATCATTCTGCCTATGCATCACTTCCAAAAACCGCCATCGGCGAAGCGTTAGATAAAAAAGGTTACCGTTCTTCATTTTTTATAGGTGATCATTATGATGATTTCGGTTTTGCAAAATGTTGTAATTGGCTCGGTGTCCAGCATTATTTTAGCCGCGAATCAATTCCTGATTACAGAAACCTTTCTGCTAACAGTATGGGTGTTCAGGATGAACATGTTTTGCATTTTATGGCAGAAGTCCTCGATACCATGCATCAGCCTTTCCTTGCGATTAATTATAATACCTCAACGCATTATCCCAACGACATTCCTGAATCGTTTTCTGCAACGCAACCTGAGCAAAACTTCACACCGGAAATGCGTTCGATGGCATATTACAGTGAATGTATCCGGAATTTCATCACACAGGCAAAATCGAAATCCTGGTTTCGGAACAGTATATTGATATTTTGCTCCGATCACTGGATGTATCCAGACGTGCGTCACCTGGATAATGATGTAAGAGGAAGTTTTCATATCCCTATCCTGATCTTCGATCCTTTGTCAGAAAAAGGAAATACACATCATTTTCCTGTTAGCCAGTTCGACATACTTCCCACCATCCTCGGGATTGCAGGCGTATCCGATCCGGTTAATACCTATGGTCAATCTCTTTTTCTGCCTGAGCAGGAAAGGCGGCCTTTCGTAATTTGTAAGGAGAATAATGAGCTCTATCAAATTATCGATAGCAATAATGTTTTCGGTTACCGTGTGGATGGAAATAAGCCCGAATTCTTATTCAATTTTGAAGAAGATGAAAAGAGAAAAAAGAACCGGCTTAACGATTCTTTTTCGGTTATGCGTTATACAAAGCTTATTCAGTCCTTCCTAAAAACTTCGGTAGAGCAATACCGCGGAACAGTTCACTAACTCACGCCGCTTCCCGGATTTACATCGCCGGGGGCGCTAACGAAATGCAGTTTTCCCTGCGCATCTTCCGCCATCAGGATCATACCATTGCTTTCAATTCCACGCATTTTTCTCGGAGCGAGATTGGTTACCACAACCACCTGTTTACCGATAATATCTTCCGGCGCATAATGCAAGGCGATACCACTCACTATGGTGCGTGTTTCAAAACCGAGGTCAACACTCAGTTTTAACAGTTTATCTGCCTTTTCAACCTTTTCCGCGGTTCTGATTATACCGGTTTTCAAATCTATTTTTGCGAAGTCGTCAAAAACTATTTCTGGTTTTATTTGCACAACTTCCGTTGTTGCTTTTTCCTCCGCCGGTTTATTTTGTTGAATCTCCAAAGCCTTGGTTTTTAATTTTTCAATTTGTTGGGCAACTTCTGCATCTTCCATTTTCCTGAATAACAGTTCTGGCGCCCTCAGCGAATAACCCACACTTAATAATTTCATTTTACCCGCATTTTCCCAATCTAATATCTTGTCCACAACTTTCATCATGTGCAGCATTTTCTTCGCGGTGAATGGAAGGAATGGATTTATATAAACAGCCAGATTCGCGCAAAGTTGTAAACAGAGATGGAGACAGTTGTCGATCTGTTTCTGCGCTTCTGACTTAATATTTCCGTTATCGCCAAGCTGCTTGGCTAAGATCCAGGGCTCTTTTTCCTGCATGAATTTGTTGCCTTTTCTTGCGAGATCTATCACTGTCGACAGTCCCTCACGGAAATGGTAACTCTCTATTGCCCCTTCTATTTCCTGTTTCGTTACGCTTATATCGCGCATTAACTGTTGGTCTTTTTCATCCAGCAGTTCAGCATGAAGCGGCGGCACTTTGCCATTACAGAGTTTATGCATTAAAACAAAACTCCTGTTCACGAAATTTCCGAAGATGGCAACGAGTTCGCCATTCAATGCATCCTGAAAACCTTTCCAGGTAAACTCACTGTCTTTAGTTTCCGGTGCTATGGAAGTAAGGTAATATCGCAGCGCATCCACCATCATATCACCCCCATTTTCTTTCTTCACAAAATCGGTGATGTATTCATCCATTTCTATGCTCCAGCCGCGGCTGGTGCTCATCTTATCCCCTTCAAGATTCATGAATTCGTTGGCCGGTACATTATCCGGTAAAATATTCCCATGAAGCTTCAGCATTACCGGGAAGATGATACAATGAAAGACAATATTATCTTTCCCTATAAAATGGACAAGCCTGGTGTCTTTTTCTTCCCAATAAGGTCTCCAGTCTTTGTTATTGTCCAGTGCCCATTGCCTGGTGGCGCTTATATAACCGATGGGCGCATCAAACCATACATACAGAACCTTACCTTCTCCACCTTCCACGTCTTCGGGTAATTTTACGCCCCAGTCCAGGTCTCTGGTTACGGCGCGGGGTTGAAGCCCCTGATCCAGCC
>JAEWDG010000296.1 GCA_023390215.1 Bacteroidota bacterium
ATGTGCAGCTTTCCGTTCTTGACCAGGTTGATGCATTCATGAATGGTGGGAATCACGATGTGATGCCTTCAACAATGGGCGTGAATGATCCCAACCTCTCGGGAATGCTCGAGCGCCTGCATAATGCGGAACTTGAATATACCAGATTGAAATCAACGGTAGGAGAAAACAATCCCAAGCTTGTTGAACTGCGCAACCAGATATCTGAGATGAAGCCGGCGATACAGCAGAATATTCAAAGCCAGCGAAAGAGTTTGCTTGCTGCGCGACAAAGCCTGCAATCAACGAACAGCGGATATAATTCCATGTTGAGTTCTGTACCGCAAAAAGAAAGAGAATTACTTGATATCAGTCGTGAACAGGCGATAAAAAGTAATATCTATCAGTTCCTGTTGCAGAAAAAAGAAGAAAGCGCTCTGGCGCTCGCTTCAGCAGTTTCGAACAGCAGGGTGGTAGACAACGCGCTTACCGAAAAAGATCCGGTTAGTCCGAAGAAGAAACTGATCTATGTTATTGCCATGTTTGTGGGAATGGGCATCTGTTTCCTTTTCATCACAATTAAAGAATCATTCACCGGAAAAATTCTTTACAGAAAGGAAATCGAGAAACTAACGTCTATACCTGTTATTGCAGAAATTTCTTATGAGAAAACGAAGACTCCGGTCGTGGTGCAATCAGGAAAAAGAAGTTTTGTGATTGAGGAGTTTCGGAAACTCCGCACATCGCTTTCGTTTTTGGGTATCGGAAGCCACAATAAGAAGATTCTGGTTACATCCAGTGTATCGGGAGAAGGAAAAAGTTTTATTGCGGCTAACCTTGCCGTTAGTATAGCGTTGACGGGTAAAAAAGTTGTGCTGGTGGATCTTGATCTCAATGTGCCGACACAATCCAAAGTTCTTGGCGTGGATTTCGAATATGGGATCAGTGATTTTTTAAAGGGAAGAAAATATCCCGAAGAGATCATAAAAAAAGTGCCGGGTTATGACGACTTATTTTTCATACCGGCAGGGAGCCTAGAAGAAAACCCTTCCGAACTCCTGTTGAATGGAAAGGTGAACGAGTTAGTGGAATATCTGGATAGTAGTTTCGATATGGTGATCATTGATACTTCACCGATCGTGTTGATTACTGACGCATATATATTATCTGAAATGTGTGATGCGACTTTGTATGTGATGCGCCATAATTACACGCCCAGAATGCTGGTGAAACGTATTGATGAGAACCTTGAAATAAACCCGATAAAAAACCCGGCTATCGTTTTTAACGGCGTAAAAGGAAGAGGATTCTTCCGTAATAATTATGGTTACGGCTATAACTATGTTTACGGCGACAGAAAATACGGTTACGGAAAAACAGCGAAATCTTAATACCAAAAACCAATACCAATTTCTAAATCACTACCAATGAAAAACAATCAGGTCTTCTTCAATCTTTTAAGATTGAATGAGATCGGCAAAACCTAAAATGCCCCAGTTCCATCCTAGTTAAACTGCAAAATTTTCACATTAAGAAAAAAATTATGCAGAAAAATTGGTACGCGGTTTACACCAAACCTCAAAACGAAAAAAAAGTTGCTGCTGCGTTCAGCAAAAAGAAAATTGAAAGTTACTGCCCGATGAGTTGCGTGGAAACGCAATCTTTCCTGCGAAGCAAAACGACATTCAGACCATTGTTCCCGTCGTATGTGTTCGTGCAGGCAACAACCGACCAGCTAAACCAGATCCGTAGTACGGATGGGGTTCTGAGTATGCTATATTGGCTGGGTCAGCCAGCCGTTATCCGGGATAACGATATTGAAGCTTTAAAAGAATTCATTGCAGACCACCCTAATGTGGAACTGGAGAAGATCAGGGTTAATCATGAAGAGGAAACACGTCACCTTTCTGATTCCTCCTATGCCATAGAAGGTAAGATGGTTACCATAAAAAACACAACCGTTAAAGTGAGCTTGCCCTCACTGGGTTATAATATCGTAGCAAAAGCAGAAGACGAAGCAGTATTCGGACGGGAAGCAATCATCCAAAGCAATACCTTTGCACATTCATGATGGAACTTACCGACAAGATCTATGTGGCCGGTCACAACGGCCTCGTAGGTTCAGCGATACTCAGGGCCTTAAAGTCTGCAGGATACAGTAATCTGATATATAAACGGTCCAACGAACTGGATCTCCGTGATCAGCAGGCAACCCGGGATTTTTTTGCCAAAGAAAATCCCAAATATGTTTTCCTGGCTGCAGCCAAAGTAGGAGGTATTGTCGCAAACAACACCTACCGCGCTGATTTCATTTTTGATAACCTGATGATCGAAACCAATGTTATTAAAGCGGCCTTCGATCACAAAGCAGAAAAATTATTGTTTCTCGGCAGTTCCTGCATATACCCTAAAATGGCGCCTCAGCCGTTAAAAGAAGACTCACTGCTAACCGGACCTCTGGAATACACCAACGAACCTTACGCCATTGCGAAAATCGCAGGTATCAAGCTCTGCGAAAGTTTTTACGACCAGTACGGGGCGAATTTTATCAGTGCCATGCCCACCAATTTATATGGGCTGAACGATAATTATCATCCCGAAAACAGCCATGTGCTGCCCGCTTTGATCCGAAAATTCCATGAGGCCAGGGAAAATGGCCAGAACCAGGTATTGATCTGGGGTTCCGGCACGCCCCGCCGCGAATTCCTTTTTGCTGACGATCTTGCAGAAGCTTGTTTATTTTTAATGGACAATTATAATGACAGGCAGTTCGTTAATGTGGGCGTAGGAGAAGATATTACCATCAAAGAACTGGCGGAATTGATCGCCGATGTGGTGGGTTTCAAGGGAGAGCTGGTATTCGATACCAGCCGGCCAGACGGCACCCCCCGCAAATTGATGGATGTAACCCGGATCCATTCGCTTGGCTGGAAACACAAGACCAGCCTGAGAGAGGGGATCACCATTGCTTACCAGGATTTCCTGAAAAAAGAAGGCTTGCTTCAGGTTGTTTAGCCTGAAAAATAAACCCTCTACTAATATTATGAAGACTGCTTTAATCACTGGCATAACTGGCCAGGACGGCGCTTACCTCG
>JAEWDG010000054.1 GCA_023390215.1 Bacteroidota bacterium
GTGTATGCCAGATCCAAATACATGGGAGAACGCTTTGTATGCGAAAACGCAAAACGGTTTCTGGTATGCCGGGCCGGCTGGATGATGGGCGGAGGTTATTCGAAAGATAAAAAATTCATCAATAAACTGATGAAGCAACTTGTTGCCGGTAAAACAGAATTGTTTATTGTAAATGATAAGGACGGTACACCAACATTCACCATCGACTTCGCGAAAAATGTAAAATTGTTGCTGGAAAAGCAGTACTGGGGCTTATACAACCTGGTATGCAAAGGACAAACGAGCCGTTATGAGGTTGCAGAAGAATTGCTGCGATTGCTGGGCATGCAGGATTCAGTGAAACTCACTGAAGTTTCCTCTGATTATTTCGCGAAAGAATATTTCGCTCAGCGTCCGCTTTCAGAAAGACTCGTAAATAAAAAGCTGGATCTGCGGGGTATCAATATTATGCGCGACTGGAAAGTAGCGCTCAAAGACTACCTCGATATGTATTATAAAGATTTCGTAAAAGAAAATTTAAAACAGGCCTCACTAACTGCCTGATATAACATGAGAATCGCGGCATTTGGATTCCGCTCACTTCCCTCTACCAATGGAAGCGCCGGAGCGGATAAGTTCGTGGAAGAGTTGCTCCCCCGGCTGGCTGCCAAAGGGCATCAGGTACTCGCGTATAACCGCAGGTACAAAAACGCGTTTGTGGAACATGATGAATATAAAGGGGTGAAAATAAAATCTTTCAGAACGGTAAACCGAAAAGGATTTGACACCCTTGTTCACTCCTTCAAATGCACCTGCGACATTATCTTCCGCAACCGCGCCGATATTGTACATATTCAAAACGGAGGTAATAGCATCTGGGCTTTCCCGCTGAGGTTATTTGGAAAAAAAGTTTTTGTGAGCCAGGATGGAGTGGATTGGAAAAGGGATAAATGGCCCTGGTATGGAAAATTATACCTGAGATTCTCAGCGTATATTTCTGCGAAGGTGCCCAATATGGTGATCTTCGATAACGTACTTGCAAGGTCTTTCTTCGAAAAAAAATTCAAAAAGAAATTCGAATTCATCCCTTTCGGAAGTGAAGTACCCAAAGTTGAAAATAACCTGGAGATATTAAAAAAATTCGATCTTCAGCCTGGTGGCTACTATCTTTTTGTAGGAAGATTTATTCCGGATAAAGGACTGCATTACCTCCTGCCCGCTTTTAAAAATTCAAAAACAAAAAGAAAGCTGGTGCTGGTTGGCGGTTCACCCAACCCTTCGCCATACGAGCAGGAAATAAAGAACATGGCAAATGATCAGGTGGTCTTTCCCGGGTATGTGTATGGAGAAGATACCACGCGCCTCATGCTTAATTGTTATACTTATATTCAGCCGTCGGATGTAGAGGGGCTATCGCCAGTTGTACTTTCTGTTATGGGTTTAGGCATACCGATGATCGTAAGTGATATTGAAGAGAACATGTATGCTGTGGAGGATACCGCCACAACATTTAAGAAAGGTAATATTGAATCGCTCACAGAGAAAATAAATTTTGCCGAAGACAATTATGGCCGGATGCAGGAATTGGCAGTAATGGCAAAAACGCGTGCATTAAAAAATTTTAACTGGGACAAAGTAACAGACGATCATATAAGGGTTTTCAGCGGAGAGCGCCTTCCGGATGATCACCATCATGCGATATAGAAATGAACAGGCAATTTGAACGATATCTTCAGCTTACGCTCGTGATCCTTGATCTCGTGATACTGAACATTTCTTTCCTTTTCGCGGGGTTCATATTTTACAGGAAACTGGATCCGCAGTTCACTGACAACTATCTGCAATATCTCCTAGTATGTAACGTAGTGTGGCTTGTGCTTTCATTTTTTTTCCGGGTGTATATCACCAAGGTTATCCTGAATTTCGAATATTTCACCAAGCGTACGATCCAGGTGTATATGGCCTGGATGATCATGATCCTGTTTTATCTTTTCTTCAGCAGGGAATTCAAGATTTCAAGGTTGTTCATCTTTTATACCCTTGCCAGTTTTGGTTTGGGCTTGATGATCAACCGGTTTTTGTATGTAGGCATAAAAAACTATTTCAGGAAAAGCCACAGCCTGATAAAAAAAGTGCTGATACTCGGTTATAATGATACCGCAAAGCAGCTCGCTAATTATTTTGAAGAAGATGGTATCAACACCCAATTGGTCGGGTTTATCGAAGACAATAAAAACATACATGAACTTTCGCATTATCCGGTGCTCGGAAATATTTCCGACTCACTCGATGTTGCCCAGCAAATGGATGTTCAGGAAATCTTTTCAACCATCACTCCTGAACAGAATAAATTCATTTACGATCTGATGTATAAGGCGGAGAAAGCTTGTATCCGCTTTAAGATCGTTCCTAATCTCTCCGTGTTTATCACAAGGGAGGTTCACATAGAATATTTCAGAGACCTGCCGATCATGTCGCTCCGGCCTGAACCACTTGAAGATGTGGGTAATCGTCTTAAGAAAAGAATTCTCGATACGGGAATCAGTCTTTTTGTGATCATTTTTTTCCTTTCCTGGATGATTCCCTTATTCGCGCTGATCATTTTTGTTGAATCAGGAGAATCCGTTTTTTTCCGGCAGTTAAGAACAGGAAGGAATAACAAACCTTTTTATTGCCTGAAGTTCAGAAGCATGCGTTCTAATAAAGACGCGGATAAGAAACAGGCTACGCGGAATGATTCACGCATCACGCGCATTGGCAGGTTTATCCGCAAAACCAGTCTCGATGAATTTCCACAGTTTATCAATGTGCTCAAAGGGGAAATGAGTCTGGTTGGTCCCCGGCCACATATGTTGAAGCATACAGATGATTATTCAAAGATCGTTGATGAATATATGATCCGCCAGTTTTTGAAACCGGGGATCACTGGTTGGGCACAGGTTCATGGATTTCGGGGTGAGATTACAAAACCGGAACAGATCAGGTTAAGGGTTGATAAAGACCTTTGGTATCTCGAAAACTGGAGCCTGTGGCTGGATATACGCATCCTTTTTATGACAGTATATTCCGTGATAAGAGGAGATAAAAACGCATTCTAGAACGAGTTCTGCTTAAAAATTGACATAATGAAAGTATTAATCACCGGCGTAGCTGGTTTTATTGGATCCAACCTTGCAAAACGACTGCTTGAACGTAAACACACTGTGATCGGCGTCGATAATTTGAATTATGGTTTCGAAAGAAACATAACCGAACTGCGTCAAAATCCCGCATTTGAATTCATCATGGGAGATATAGCGAATCCGCTTATACTTAAAGAAGTAAAAGCAGATATCATTGTACATCTTGCATCACAAAAAATACCGCGATATACAAATGCCTTGCGCACGCTGGAGGAAAATTATCTGATGCTGCGTAATGTGGTTCACAAATGCTTAATGGATGGATCCAAAATTCTTTTTGCATCTACATCAGATGTGTATGGAAAGAATCCGAACATTCCTTTTGCAGAAACCTCCGACCTCGTAATGGGCCCTACTACAGTTAAGCGCTGGGCCTATGCGCTTTCCAAAATGTACGGTGAACAATATATCATCGCCAACCATGAGGAATATGGATTGAATTATACCATTACCCGCTTCTTCGGGTCTTATGGTCCGCACCAGAACCTAACCTGGTGGGGTGGTCCTCAGTCCGTATTTATTGAGCGGGCTTTTAAGAATCAGGTGATCGATATCCACGGTGACGGGATGCAAACAAGAACGTTTACTTATGTTGATGATACCGTGATGGCCCTGGTACATTGCATAGAGAACAGTAAATCCGATAATGAGATTTTTAATACGGGGCCTAAATCAGACGCGGAAATAACCATTAAAGACCTGGCGATCCTGATCTGGCGGTTGATAAATGGCCCTGGTTCCGAACCCAGGCTGAATTATATTCCTTATTCCAATTTTGGAAACTATGAAGACGTAATGCGCAGAGTGCCGGATATTACAAAACTCTGTACCACCTTTGACTTCGAGCCAGAGTGGGATCTCGAGCGCGGACTAACGGAAACGATTAAATGGCAAAAGCAGTTTATCGACTAAGATGCAAAAGAAAAAATGGGGAATTGTTGGCGGGGGTATGATGGGAATGACCATCGCGCACCGGCTTTCACAACAGGGTCATGATGTGACAATTTACGAAGCCGCTCCGGAACTGGGCGGCCTTGCCAGTTCGTGGATGATGAATGATGTGGAATGGGATAAATTTTATCATGTGATCTTACTCTCTGATTTTTACACGAGAAACATACTGAAGGATATTGGCGTTGAGGATAAGATCAACTGGGTGGAGACCAAAACCGGTTTTTACATTCAGGGAAAACTTTACTCTATGTCGGATACGGTTGAATTTTTAAAATTTCCAACCTTAAACCTGATCGATAAATTCCGCCTGGGTCTTACTATAATCGCTGCTTCTAAAATAAAAGACTGGAAGAAACTCGAGAAAGTACCGGTTACTTCGTGGCTGAGAAAATGGTCAGGGAAGAATACCTATGAAAAGATATGGTTACCCTTATTACGCGCGAAACTGGGTGACAGTTACGAACGCACTTCCGCTGTTTTTATCTGGGCAACAATTCAAAGGTTATATGGAGCAAGGCGCAGCGGTTTGAAAAAAGAGATGTTTGGTTATGTTCGCGGCGGCTATCGCACCATAAATGATGCGTTCAAAAAAACACTTGAATCAGAACAAGTAAACATTTTCACCAATTACCGGGTGCAATCCGTAAATGAGCGTGGCGGGAAAGCATCGGTCGTTGGTGCGGATGGAAGCGAAACTGTATTCGACGAAGTGATCGTTACAACACCGGGTTCACTCGCATCATCCATTATCCCTGGCTTAACTGCTGAAGAAAAAACGCGTTTAAAGAATATTGAATATCTGGGCGTAATCTGCGTGGCATTAATGCTGAAGCGCAGTATCAGTCCTTATTATATCACAAACATTACAGATACCCGCTTTCCATTTACGGGTGTAATTGAAATGACGGCACTGGTTGATCCTAAAGAGTTAAAAGGTAATCACCTGGTTTATTTGCCTAAATATGTAACCGCAGATGATAAACTGTTTGAACAATCGGATGATTATATCAGGGATTATTTTTTGAAGAATTTCCTGGAGATGTATCCTGAATTTTCAATGGAGGATGTAAGTTTTGCAGGAGTAGCAAGAGCCAGACATGTAATAACGGTAGCCGCTTTGAATTACTCGTCCAAATTGCCGTCCGTAAAAACTTCGCTGCCACATGTGCATATTATCAATACGGCGCATATCAAAGACGGAACCCTCAATGTAAATGAAACGATCCGCGTAGCAGAAACCAAACTAAAAGAAATTCTGAAGGCATGAAAAAAAAATTGATGGCAAGTATATCGTTGGATCTCGACGATAAATGGTCATACATGAAAGTGCATGGGGATGCTGGCTGGGAAAATTTTCCATCTTATCTCGACCTTGTAATTCCCATTGTGCTGGATGAACTCGAAGCGCTGAATATAAAAATCACTTTTTTCATTGTGGGTCAGGATGCTGCTATTGAAAAAAACCATTCTGTATTACGCTCAATAGTTGAACGCGGTCATGAAGTTGCCAACCATTCTTTTCATCACGAATCCTGGTTGAAGACGTATTCGAAGGAGAAAATTGAGTATGAAATTGAGATAGCTGAAGAAGCGATTCTGAAAGCAACCGGCAAGAGACCAAACATGTTCCGCGGGCCAGGTTTTAGCTGGAGCAATGATTTACTGGAGGTGCTGGAAAAAAGAAATTATATTTTCGACGCATCTTTACTGCCCACCTACCTTTCGCCGCTGATGCGCAAATACTATTTCGCGAAATCCAATTTATCAAAAGAAGAAAAAGAAAGCAGGAAAGAACTATTCGGATCTTTTAGTGAGAGTTTTTATCCTCTAAAGCCATTTACATGGCAATTTGGGAATAATAAATCCATCACTGAAATACCGGTAACTACGATGCCGGTTTTCAAAATTCCCTTCCATCAGAGTTACCTGATCTATCTGAGCGCAGTTTCAGACCTGGCAATGAAAGCATACCTTTCATCAGCGATAGCGATGTGCAGGTTAACCGGTACACAGCCCAGTTACCTTCTGCATCCCCTGGATTTTATCGGAAGCGACGAATGTCCGGAACTCCGTTTTTTCCCCGGTATGAATGTTCAGAGAGAAAAAAAATTGGAGATCTTCAGAACGGCGATGAAGATGATGCAGAAACATTTCGAGTTGTTGCCAATGGCTGAATTTGCGAGCCGCTTACCTAAAGATAAAAAGCTCATTAAAACACCTGTACAAAAATGAAGATCTTTTCTATTGTAGGTGCAAGACCGCAATTTATCAAGCTGGGCCCTTTGTCTAAAGTTCTCGAAGCTGCGCATGAAGAAATAATTGTGCATACAGGCCAGCATTATGATTATGCAATGTCTGAAAAGATTTTTGAAGATCTGGGTATCCGCAAACCCGATATTCACCTTTCCTGTCAAACGGGTTCACATGCAGTTGCAACTGCAGATATGATGGTAAAGCTGGAGAAGGCGATGCTTGAAACCAGGCCGGATATGGTGGTGATTTTCGGTGATACAAATTCAACCCTTGCAGGTGCCCTGGCGGCAGCCAAGATCAATATCCCCATTACACATATTGAAGCCGGACTCAGAAGCTACAATCGAACCATGCCCGAGGAGATAAACCGTATCGTTGCTGATCACACATCTCAATATTTGTTTGCGCCTACGCAAACCGCAATGGATATCCTGAAATCCGAAGGACTGGCCTCCATCAGCTATTTCACCGGAGATATAATGGTTGATTCAGTGAAAGCCGGAGTGGAAGCCGCAAAGCAAAAATCTGATATTCTGAACCAACTTAGGGTTAAGGACCAAAATTTTTATTTGCTCACGCTTCATAGAAACTATAATGTGGATGATCCTGTTTTGCTGAAACACATTCTCGAAGAATTGCAAAAGCTGGACATACAGATCATTTTTCCCGTGCATCCGCGCACAAGAAAAATGTTGGCGGGCCTTGGCGATGTTCCATCTAATTTTCTGTTAACTGAACCGCTGGGCTATCTTGATTTTCTTATGCTTCAAACCTCTGCGGGTAAAATTGTAACTGATTCTGGTGGTATTCAGAAGGAAGCCTATTTGTTGAACAAACCATGCATCACACTGCGAACCGAAACCGAATGGGTAGAAACGGTAAGGGCAGGTTGGAATCTGTTACTGGAACCCTCGTCTTCAGATATTGCGCAAAAGATCTCGAATTTTTCGACACCCTCACACCAGGAAAAGATATTTGGTGAGCACGTAGCGATGGCCATGAAGGAAATAATCGATACTTTGTAGTTGAACGGAATACCTGCAAGCATTAATAATGAGAATATTTCAACTTTACACGGTTGATTCTCCAAATTTTCATCGCGTCTTTCAGCATCGGAAATAAAATTTGATATTTGATCGTTAGACCTTTACCGCTAATCCCCTGCCATGGCTCAAGAGAAGACATTTGTAAGTATTGTAATCCCCTGTTATAATGAAGAAGCGATCCTTCCGGGCAACCTGGACGTGATC
>JAEWDG010000126.1 GCA_023390215.1 Bacteroidota bacterium
CCGGTGGATTTATAGGTTATCTCGCCAAAACAAAAGATATCAGTTTCGAGTATATGAAAACAGCCATCATTGTTGGAAGTGCTATGGCCAGTTTTTGCGTGGAAAAATTCGGACCTGAACGTTTGAAAGAAATACGCAAAGCCGAAATCGATGAACGGATAGGAGAGTTTGTTCAGCTTGTGAACTTTGATATAGATTTAGTGTAAATAAGATCGGATGCTCGAAATTCTTTGTCTTATATATTTAACCAGAAAGATCGGGGAACTGGCTGTCAGAAAAGGATTACCTCCGGGAAAATGGAAGTGGATCACAGTAGGACTATGGTTTTTGTTTGAGTTTATTGGCGCTATCATCGGGGTGATCCTGTTCGGTACCGACAATCTCTTTGGGCTTTCACTCTTTATGGTGGCCTGCGCCTTCGGTGGCTATCTGGTGGTGAAATATAAACTGGAAAACAAACCGGATGATACCATAGATGATGAGATCAACAGGATTGGGGTGGACAGCCTGAGGCCTTAAAAAAATAAAAGGTTTATAAAAAAGCTGCCTTTCGGCAGCTTTTTTCATCTTAGAATATTTTGATTATCCATTTCTTCTCGCCAATACGATCACATTCTTAAACTTCTTCGTTTTACCCTCAAGGTTGAACACCTCAGTGTATATGATATACATTCCCACCGGCAATTTTTGATTTTTCTCTCCCAGACCGTCCCAACGGAAATAACCATTTAACCCACACAACGCATTACGCTGAAGATATCGCACAGGTCTTCCCGCAGCATCAAAAATCGTAATATTCGCTACATAACCAGGTTGGGGAAACTGATAACTGATCGTTGCATAATCATCCATTCCATCATTATCAGGGCTAACAATTTCAGGTGTAACGGTTATTTCACCTTCAACTGCTCCATTGGCAGTGAATTGAGAATTTTTGTAGGTGGGTGTTCCATATCCGACACTGGTGGCAGCACTATGCCAGTTCTTTTCATCCTGGGTGGCCGCGTCGTAATTGGTGCGTTCCAGAGCAACACCTTCGCGGTTGCTTATAAGTTTAAAATGCCATTTCTCATTATATGCAAGTTCATCAACGATATTGCCCTGTTCGTTGAGCAGGATAACATTGCTTTTATCATCATTAAAAGAGGGCATGTTTACCTCTAAAAATTGAGGAGGGTTTAATGCTACATACTCAGCCAGCACAAGCGCTTTGCTTTCTGTAAACACCATAAAATCTCCGGGAAATAATAAATAATCCCCGCTGGTTACCTGGGTGATGCTGCTAACTTGTCCTGTACTGCTCCTGTTGGCGAGATAAAGATTTCGAAGATTAATAATTTTTCCAGAGCGGTTGTACACTTCAACATAATCATTACTTGTTGGGCGGGGGTTAAACAGTATTTCGTTGATCACTACATCCAGGCTGTCGAGGTGTTCATAGAGGCCAACCCTTGCCGAGGCAGGTGTTTGCACCGCATTACCACTGCAATCTGTGGTACCATTTACAGTAACGGTGTAAATTTTATTCCTGAGCAGAGCCTGAGCGGCTGACAGGTTTAATTGGATTTGATCGAATCCATAACGCATAGCAAGCGCGCTAACAGGATTACCTATATTATCACTTATTGAATACTGGGCAACATTGGATGCATTCGTGCTGTCTACCGGTTCATCAAAAACAAGCACAACGGTCACACTATCGGGTGCGTATGCCCGAAGTAAATGGGGCGACTGCTGATCCGGATTCACAGCATCTACAGAATTGATATGACCCGGCGTACCTCCGCGGGGGTCTACGCTGGCCTTCCAGTTGGCTGCACCCACGCAGGGATTATGGGTATCGATCATTTCCAACGTCCAGCCCCCGTCTTTTTTTAACTCATTCCCATACCAGGCATCTGAATAGTTTACAGAATGAATTATGGTTCCTGCAGAATTCTGAAGGAAGATCTGATCTCCACTGTTACTCAGCGAGGGAAAACTGGTTACAGAAATGGTTTTCCCCAGCGGCAGCAATGCGGGAACGGAACCGGAAGTACAAACAATTACGAAGCTGTCTTTTTTAAGTAAGTAAGAGGGTAAGGGACCACTAAGCCCTGATGGCTTTCCTAATCTCCATCCCTGTAGATTGATATCAAACCCGGAGGTATTTTTCAATTCGAGCCATTCCACTTCGGGCAGGGACACCGGTGGAGATGGATCTGCCATGATTTCATCTATCACTACGGAATATGGACCCGCGACAGCGTACATAAACTGAACCGTTCCATTGTTCAATATGTTACCGGAAAGATCAGCAATATTATTCGCAGTGAGCGTAAGCAGCACCTGGTTAGGAAAATTATTCAGGAAATTCAAATGCACGAGGCCGAAATTGGAAGCATCGCGCGTAGCTGTAACAGGATTTCCCACGCCGTTATTCACGGTATAATTTGTTAGAGTTTGCGCGGCTGTTTGGGCTACAGGCTCAGAAAAATAAATATCCACACTATTGGGCGAAGTAACAACAGCATTTGTAATCGCTGGTGGAATTACATCCGGCGTATAGGATTTTACAGAGATATCATCGAAATAATGTTTATTGTAAAATGTTGGTGTACTCTGTTTAACAAGGA
>JAEWDG010000148.1 GCA_023390215.1 Bacteroidota bacterium
AAAATTTTTCGCCCTGTTTCATATGCCTTTAAACCTGTTATTATGATCTCAGAACGCCCTGTTTCCGCAGCCAGGATCTGGCAGCACCAGTTCCCAAAAGAAGAAGGATATTTCCGGATCATTTCCATAAGTCTGCTACCCAAGATTTGTGCCTTTTCCCGGAAAATGGCCTGATCTGTCAATGCGTATAATTTTTCCAGGTTGCCGAGCATAACGCTGTTACCCGAGGGTTGTGCGCCATCGAACACTTCGATCTTGCGGGCAATAATATCTGTTTGCGTCTTCGAGGTGAAATAGAAAACACCTGATTCCTCATCCCAGAAATTTTCTAAAACGCTGGCCGTCAGTTTGGTTATGAAGTCCAGAAGGTGTTCGTCCGGTTGCACACTTAATGCGGTGATCCCCGCCTCGATCAGGTAGGCATAGTCATCTAGAAACGCCGGGACCCCAACCTTGTCATTTTTAAAATTATGATACAGGCCCTGACCGGTCTTGTAAAACGTATCGCGTAAAAAATGAAACAACCGGATTCCCCGCTCTACGATTTCATCATCATTAAATGCAAAACCACATTTAAGTAATCCTTTTACCAGCAGTGCATTCCAACCCAGCAAGATCTTATCATCCTTTCCCGGGGCAATACGACGCTTTCTTTCGGCCAGCAGACGATCCGTAAATTCTTTCAACAGGTTCTTTTCTGGCTCATTCTCCGGTAATCCTTCTTTTCTGAACAGAATATTTGAATGTTCAAAATTGCCTTTTTCGGTTACGGAAAAATAGTTTTTCAGCCAATCAGCTTCTTTCCCCGCAATCTGTTCAAAAGCTTCGATGCTCCAGGTATAATATTTTCCTTCCACACCTTCGCTGTCTGCATCCAGCGCGGAAATAAATCCACCCTCCGCAGTTTTCATTTCCTCCTCAAGCCAGTTCAGCGTTTGATACGCAACAATTTTATATTCATCGTTCCCAGATTCCTGATATGCCTCCGCGAGCGCTTCGAGAAATAACGCATTATCATAAAGCATTTTCTCAAAATGCGGAACCAGCCATTCGCCATCCACACTATATCTGCATAGACCGCCGCCAACCTGATCGTAGATTCCTCCGCGCAGCATTTTCGTCAAAGACAGATGAGCATGCCTTCGTGCTTCCGCGTTATTTTTATAGTATCCAAATGCCAGGAGAAAGCGAATCAGGGCGAACTGAGGAAATTTTGGCGGGCGTCCGAAACCTCCTTCAACTTTATCAGCAGATCTTAAAAGTTCTTCTGCAATACTGTGAACGAGTTCGGTGTAATCTTCCTTCTTACCAGAAACCTGGAATTGCAAATTGAGGAACCGGTCTTTTCTAGTGATATGATCTGTAAGGTCATCTGCCTGTTTGATGATCTCTTCCCGTTTATTTTTCCAGGCATCAGAAATAGCATGAAGTACATCCGGCCAGGAAGCACGGTTAAACGCAGGTTTGGGAGGAAAATAAGTGCCCCCGTAGAACGGTTTTCCTTCCGGTGTAAGGATAACATTCAAAGGCCAGCCCCCATTACCGGCGATCAGTTGCACGGCCTCCATATAAATATTATCCAGATCAGGTCTTTCTTCCCTGTCGATCTTCTCATTCACAAACTCACGGTTCATGATAGACGCTACGTGCTCATCTTCAAAACTTTCCCGTTCCATCACATGACACCAGTGACATGCGGAATAACCTATGCTCACGAGAATCGGCTTATCGGCTGATCTGGCCATCTGAAGCACCTCTTCCGACCATGGATACCAGTTTACAGGATTATGCGCATGCTGAAGCAGGTAAGGACTTGATTCGCTGATCAGGCGGTTGGTATGCCGTGGAGTTAACATACCCTAAAATTAAGCTTAAACGATGCCTATTTTTTTCGCAGAGACTGAAGATAATTTTCAAGGGCGGCCACCATACTTGGGGCTTGCGGCATGGGTGCTTTGATATCGATGGTTAGGCCGGCATCTTCAACTGCCTTGAAAGTATTCACACCGAAAGCACCGATCCTTGTACCGTTCTGTTGATAATTGGGAAAGTTTTCGAACAAACTTTTCACTCCACCGGGGGTAAAGAAACAGATCACATCATAATTTTTGCTGATCACCTCCTTCAAGTCATTGCTCACTATTTTGTATAATACCGGTGTAGCGTACCCGCAGTTATTTGCTTTTAACCAGTTGGTGATCTCACTGTCGAATGATTCGGAGCAGGGATAAAGAAATTTTTCGTTGTCTTTGTGTTTGTTGATCACATCGAACAAGCTTTTATTATACCCGTCGGCACCATAAAAAACCTTACGCTTTCTGTATAAGATAAATTTCTGGAGATATAGGGCAACCGCTTCCGTGATGCAGAAATATTTAGTGTCCTGAGATACTGAAATTTTAAGTTCCTCGCAGATGCGGAAGAAGTGATCGATCGCGTTACGGCTGGTAAAGATCACAGCAGTGTAATTAGCGATATCAATCTTTTGTTTACGGAATTCTTTTGCAGGTATGCCTTCTATGTTGAGAAACGGAAAAAAATCTATAGTGATATTATGCCTTCCTGCCAGATCATGATAAGGGGATTTGGTTCCCTCTGGTTTAGGCTGTGCTATAAGGACTTTTTTTACCGGCTTCGATGTGGCCACTGGCTTTTTCGGATCGCTTTTACTCATATGGGGTATCCCCTAAGGAAGTGCAAAATTACAATTTTTCACTGAGATACATTAAGGCTAACTTGTATAATACCAATAGCGGAATAATTTCAAAGCCGGCCACATACATCAGGAAGTGCAAGCTGCTTAACTGAAACCGCATTCTGAATGTACCATACGAGCGAACGAAACGCAGAAGAAGCAGGAGCCCGATAACAACCAGTGAACTGATGACAGCAATATAGGCCAGGGAAGCTGAAGCAAACCCTATCACAATGATCAGCGGAAGTAAACATATCGCCAGTACTTTGTTTATAAGAAAAACAATAAAAATATAATTGTCAGCCTCCTGTTTGTAGCCGCTCACCCATCCGATAAACTTTAGAAAAAGATATTTTCCTCCATATAAAATAAAAATACCCAGTGTAGATATTCCCAGCCAGAAAACCAGCCCCCTGTTCTGGGTTTTATCATAATGGAGAAGGAGCACGGTGATATACCAGGCTGCTGCCAGCATGAAAAAAATATTGAAAAACATGGAGGGCTGGTTCGCTTGTTTCAGTTGTTCGGATAATTGCGATTGACGCATGGAGGTATTAAAAAACACCCTCCACAGGGTACCGAAATATTTTGCATACGCCGATTTAATGATGCCAAAGAACAGAACGAGCCCGAATACGAAATAGAAGAGGGTATTGGGAATCGATTCAGGCCTCGGATTTTGTATAAAATAAACCGGGCGGGATTTCACATTTAAAAAACGGTTTTGAAGCAGCAGCTTGTTTAATATGGGTTCTGTTGCACTTG
>JAEWDG010000152.1 GCA_023390215.1 Bacteroidota bacterium
TCGTTTGTTCGTCCATTCTATGGAACTTAACGGAAACGAATATTTTACATTGTCGCCTTCCGTAAATTGAATAACCGGGCTACGGCTTAAATCCAGGTTGGAAAACCGAAGTGTTACCCTTCCATAATCATATTCCCTTTTGGTTTCAAAACGGATAGTATCTGCATTGTTTCTTGTAAGGCCGCTGGAATCTTCGATGCCTTCTTTAGGAACAACCAGGATATATTGAGATTCAGGTTTCCAGTTATACGTGAATCTAAACTGGCTCCTGGTGCTATCCACCTTAATGGTATAACCGGTAATTTTTCTAAAAGCGGTATCAGTTAATTTTATAACACTCGAATCGAAGGGTTTTAATGGATTGTTGAAACTGATCGTTAGCGGCTCCAATAGATCTTGTTTGCCGCCGGTGATACTGGTAGACAAACGTAATTTTTTATCCGGTGGCGGTTTTTGTGATCTGGTCTCTTCTGTTGGTTTTTCCACGGCAAAGGCGTTCAGTTGCAGGGCAAGGCTGTCCGTCGTTGAAGGATGCACCACGTCCTGGGTAAACGCGAAATATTCTGATTTCGAATTATAGGTTTTACTTCCATCGCCATCTTTTAGTGCATAAACCCTGAACGCGACATTCGGAAGGTTTACAAATTCAAATTCCCCTTTGCCATTGGTTCTTGCGATATAATCAGGCCTGAGTTTTTGAATTGCCGTGTCACTGAGGTTCCTGTACAGATAAGCGAAAATTGTACTATCGGGTTTGTTTGTTTCCGCCAGCAAAATTTTTCCTTTTAGTTTCAATGTATCCAGATGATCGCCTGTTGAAAAGCTAAACCGGAGGTTTTTCAACACATTTCCTTCATGAACATCCTTTATCGCATTGCCAAAATCGATTGTGTAGGTTGTATTCGGAAGCAGCGTATCCTTTAATTTAACGGTAACCGTTTTTAGATTATAGTTTATGAAAGGTTGTTTTTTGGGGAGCGGAGAGATCATTACATTTTCGCCCGTATTCTGCAATTCTACATATTCATCAAAGGTGACTGTTATGGTTTTACCATCAAAATTCAGCGCGTTGTTTTGAGGACTAGTTTTTACAACCACCGGAGCGATGGTATCTTTTAATCCTCCCGTAGGCGCGCCAATCTGCGCACAACTGCTGAAAAAATAAGGCAGCCAGAAGGACAGAATAATAAAAAGGATCAGGGAGCCGGTCGACTTCATCGCTGGCGAAATTACTGCAATCCCCTGCAAACATTTGTGAAATCATTCTTCCTCCTCCGGTATCTCGTGCATGGCGATCGCAAGAGAATTATTTTTTACAAAATTGCACCAGTGACAATCATCTTCACCGCAACCGGTATAGAATTCATGCGCATGGATCTTATCCCATACCTGTTTTATCTGATGTTTAACCGTGGCGACATCTGCAGGGCCAATTTCCACAGCCGCTTTCACGTATTCTTTTTTTGCGTTGGGTTCCACGAAATCAAATTCCGCAGAATCAACCGTCCAGTCTCTTGATCTCAAATTCTCTACCAGTATTTTATAGAATACAGCCTGCCGCCAATAATCACCGCCATCGGGTTGCTTATCGTTAGGAGGCTGAAGCTTTTTCTTCGCTTTATCAGGATCTCCGGTTTTGTAATCCACTACTCTTGCTTTTTTCCCATAGAACTCGATCTTATCCAGCTTACCTTTTATCGGAACACCCTCTACCACCACGTTACGGATATTATATTCAATAACCACAATTTTATGAAACTGACTAATGTAGGTTGTGTAATAATTCGAAAGCACTTCGAGGCCGTACTCCATTCTGCGGTTGTACTGTTCCTGCGTGAAACTTTCGCGGTGCCGTTTCATATACCATTCGAAAAAGCCAAGAAACTCCCCGGATGAAGGAAATTCCTGTTTGGCAGCGGTGCGGGTTTCAGGGTTCATTGACTCCCCCGACATTTTACGGAACAATTGCTCTAACGCATAATGTATAGCCGAACCGAATTCCAGGCTTTCATTTTTGGGCGATGGGATACGCACCAAGTTCTTATAATAAAATTCCAGCGGACATTTAAGATAGTTGTTCAACGCGGTTGCATTCATCACAAATTTTTCCAGCAACCCATCTACAAACTCTTTTTCAATGCGGGAAATTTCCGGTGCCCTGGCTTCCGTCAACATCAGCACCGCGAATTCATCCATAACAGATTCGTCGGGAATAATTTTTTGGATGGTTATTTCATGCTTATCGAGAATTTCGGCGATAAAAACAGAAGGCTCCAGTTCTTTTCCGTCTGAATTAAACTGGCTGAAAGAAATAGACAAATGCTGCTCCGCGCGGGTGAGGGCTACATAAAACAAACGACGTAGTTCTTCTTCATCTGTTGCGCCTGTATTGGAAAGCATGCTATCGGGGAGTTTATAACCTTTCGAATTATTTTTTTTCTTTTCCCAGATATTCGCGTTGGAGCCGGCAATAAATACATATTCGAATTCGAGGCCCTTGGAGCCATGTGCCGTCATCAGGTTTACGGCTTTATCGCTGCCGGAGACCTGGATCAGAGGGATCTGTATCTGTTCATCCATCATCAGATCGATCACCGCAACCAGATCCCGCAACTGCATTAAAGGGTTACGCTGGGTTTCCGTTCTGATGAAATTGAACAGGGCGGTGAGTACCGTAAGGTCCCAGTGTTTCCCGGGGCTGGACATGATACTTGACAGAATGCCTGTTTTTCGTACAACAGATTCAAATAGTTGTTGAACTGTTTGGTTGGAAACATCTGCAATCAGACTTTCGATAATTTTTGATGCTTTTTCCAGAGCAGGATCAACGGAAACACTGAACAGATCTTTTGCGGGTGCATTTGTTTTTTCTGTGATCAGTTGCCGTATCGAGGTCGGGTTTCCAGCGATGCTTCTGTTCGCAGCTTCGATTGAAAGTTTGGCGATCTCAATAGGTTCAATGCCGAACCATTGTGCATGCAACATTTCAAACAACATTTCATCACCGCTGAACGGAATATAATGTTCCGCATTCAGGTACCGGAAGATGAGGATGATCTTTTGGACAAGTGGAATGGTGAGCAGATCAACTCTTCGTTTACTGTATACCGGTATATCCATTTGCCGGAAATATTTTGTCAGTTCCAGCCCATATTTATTTTCCCTGTAGATGATGCCGATGCGTCCCGGTGCAACCCCTTCAAGAATTAATTTACGCACTGTGTTAGCGATGCCCACCATTTCCTGTTCCGGGGTTTCATATTGCGCGATTATTGGCTGATGAGTAAGCGAACTGATTTTGGAATTTGATGAAATCAGTTCCTTTGTCAAACCCGGCATACTGTTTACCAGCCTTTCCTGGTTTCGTTCGATCAATGATTTGGATATATCCAGTATGGGCTGTGTGGAGC
>JAEWDG010000179.1 GCA_023390215.1 Bacteroidota bacterium
TCACTTACCGGCGCACTTTTCACGATCACATCACAATCGAAAATATCTTTTTTGTTGTGCAGGATCTTTGCACCGGCATCACTGTAATCTTTGTCGGAATAATTCGCCCCTGTTCCCGCATTGGTCTCAATATTTACCTTGTGCCCATTCGCTACGATCACACTCACTGCTTCAGGGGTAAGCGCGATGCGGTTTTCATTAAATGAAGTTTCGCGCGGAATACCTATACAAAGTTCTTCTACTTTGGGCTTGATATCAAGTGTTTCCTCCAGGGTTTCGTATGAGAGGGAAGGTGAAACAAAGGGTTTGTTAACTGCCATAATTAAAGAAACTGCCAATGCAGAAAATGAATTTACAAATTTATTTTCAGCCTTCGCTGAGAATTTGGCTCTACTGTGAGCAGGCTTCTTAAAGTGTTGGACGGAAAAATACCTGGAATGCGTTCAGGCCATTCAACAAAACAACGGTTACCCGAAAACAGGCAGTCCTCTACTCCAGCGTTGATCGCTTCACTTTCTGAATTTAAACGGTAGAGATCCATGTGGTAGATCACTTCACCCTTAACGGTGCGGTACTCATTAATAATTGAAAATGTAGGACTGCTGATAGGATCGGTTACCCCGAGACGGCGGCAAACAGCAGTGATCAGGGTAGTTTTACCTGCACCCATCTGCCCCTCCAGCGCCAGAACACGGCGGTCTTCAGTTGCAGAAATTATTGCTGATACAGCTTCTACTATTCCCGAAAGCATGAATTCCACAACCATGATGCAAAGATATTTTCGCTTTTAGGAAAACCCTAGGAGAAAGCTTAAATAATTTTGTATAATGGAAAAAGTTGAATGGAAAGTGGAAGGAATGGATTGCACCAACTGCGCCCTTACGATCAGGAAATACCTGGAGAAACAAGGTCAGCAAAATGTAAAGGTCAACTTTATTGGGGGAGAAGTGAGTTTTAACCATGCGGATAACCCAAGCCGTGAGTCTTTGGTAAAAGGTATCGCGGATCTTGGTTATACGGTGGTAAATGAAACATCGGCTCCGAAAATCTCTAAAAAACCTTTTCGATCAGGATTCACCTCACATCTTCAGCGGTTTCTTTTCTGCCTTCCTTTTACATTGGTGCTGATGCTTCACATGCTGCCCTGGCATATTCATTTCCTGATGAACCCATGGATTCAGTTATTGATATGTTTACCCGTGTATGTTACGGGGATGCAATATTTCGGAAGAAGTGCATGGAAAAGTTTAATACGCGGTTATCCCAACATGAATGTGCTGATTGCCCTTGGCGCCACCGCGGCGTTTATATATAGCCTCATTGGTACCATCGGAAATATGGGTATAGATTTCATTTTTTACGAAACCACCGCAACGATAATTACCCTTGTTTTTCTGGGTGAGTATATTGAGCACAGATCAGTTGATGCCACTCAGAAAGAATTGAAAAAACTAACAGCTAAACAGGTTGTAACCGCAAATATGATCGCTTTCGATGACCAGCACCAGGAACAGATATTTATGGTGGAGAATGATCAGCTTCGCGTAGGTGATTTGATACTTATCCGTACAGGCGAACAGGTGCCCGCTGATTGCAAAATATTATCCGGCTCTGTGAATGTGAGCGAAGCGCTGCTCACTGGAGAAAGCAAACCGATGGGAAAATCAAAAAAAGATATCCTGATAGGTGGTAGTATTGTTGAAAGCGGAAGTTGCAAAGCGCAGGTTACTGCTGTAGGAAAAGACACGGTATTAAGCACCATTATTCAAATGGTTAAGAACGCGGAATCGGAAAAACCACCTATTCAGCAAATGGCGGATAAGATCAGTGCCATCTTCGTTCCTGTTGTTATCGGAATTTCTGTGTTGACTTTCCTCGTGAACTTTTATGGTTTTGATGTTTCAGGAACAGAATCACTGATGCGCAGCATTGCGGTTCTCGTTATCAGTTGCCCCTGTGCAATGGGACTGGCTACACCTGCTGCCATCGCTGTGGGATTGGGACGCGCAGCCCGGCATGGAATTCTATTCCGGGATGCTAAAAGTCTGGAACTGTTCCGGAGTATCAAAACGGTTGTTTTTGATAAAACAGGCACGCTTACCCTGGGAAAGTTCAGCATGGATAAATATTATTCGGTTATCCCTGAAAACGATTTTCGGAGAATGGTTGTTTCCCTTGAAAAATATTCCACCCATCCCTTAGCCAGAGCGATAATCAATGAATGGGATGAAAAAAATAATACACCCTTATACGATGTTAAAGAAATAAAAGGAGTGGGAATTGAAGCAAAGGACAAAGATGGAAACGTATGGTCGCTGGGATCGCTTGCCATTGTTGCCCAGTCCGGCCTTATCGAAGAAGGCCATACTGCTTATCTGTTCAGAAACGGAACGCTGCAGGGCTGGTTGGATATGAGTGATCAGCTCCGGCCGGAGGCAGCGGCGGTTATTCATTATCTCCATGCAAAAGGAATTAAGACAGTGTTGCTGAGCGGAGACAGTGAACTGCGGGTTTCCCGGCTCGCAAATGAATTAGGGATCGACAACTGGTTCGCTGAACAAAAACCAGAACAGAAATTATTAAAGATCGAAGCGCTAGACCGTGAATCGCCTGTTGCCATGGTTGGCGACGGAATTAATGATGCACCTGCATTAGCCAGAGCAACCATTGGGATTTCAATGAGTGAATCAACCCAACTTGCACTGCAGAGTTCACAGGTGGTATTGATGAATCAGGGGCTGATGCATTTGCCGCTCGCACTGGGTTTGGGTAAACATACTTTCCGTACCATCAGAAGCAATTTATTCTGGGCGCTGATCTATAATGTGATCGCCATTCCTGCTGCGGCAATGGGATTTATGGCTGCCAGGTTTGCTGCTTTCGCCATGGGATTCAGCGATGTTGTACTCGCAGTAAATTCACTCTGGCTGAAATTTAAAAAGGTCACCTGATTTCATCGTACACCGGATTAACTTCGGCAAAATTTTCATTGAAGGATATTACAGAAATACTGAAAACCCACTGGGGATACGAGCATTTTCGTCCTTTGCAGAAAGAGATCATCAGCGCTGTGCTGGAAGGAAGAGACACGCTGGCCATTTTACCCACAGGCGGCGGAAAATCCCTCTGCTTCCAGGTTCCGGCAATGGCGAAAGAAGGCATCTGTCTGGTGATAAGTCCCCTGATCGCTTTGATGAAAGACCAGGTTGAGAATCTGAAAAAAAAAGGAATTCCCGCCCTTTCTGTTTATTCCGGTATGAGCTTCATCGAAGTGAAAAAAACGTTGCAGAATGCGGCATTCGGAAACTATAAGTTTCTGTATATCTCTCCTGAACGGCTCGAAACCTCTTTGTTCAAAGAATTTCTTCCGGCAATTAAGCCCAATCTCATCGCGGTGGATGAAGCCCATTGCATTTCTCAATGGGGTTATGATTTCAGGCCAACATATCTGCGTATATCGAAACTTCGGGAAGAGATCCCGGGTGTACCCGTTATCGCATTAACCGCATCCGCAACACTTAAAGTGCAGGAGGATATTTGTGAGAAATTATTATTCGGAACCGGCCATCTAAGATTCCAGCAATCTTTTGAAAGGCCTAACCTTTCATATAGTGCTTTCATTCCTCAGGCCAGGCAGGATAAGATGCTCGAGATTCTCCGGAATGTACCAGGTACGGCCATCGTGTATTGCAAGAACCGGAAACTCACTCAACAACTCGCCGACCTGCTTAATAAAAACAATCTCTCCGCCGCTTATTATCATGCGGGACTTGCATCTGAGCTAAGGTCGGAAGTGCAAACTAAGTGGATACAGAATGAAGTGCGGATCATGGTAAGTACAAATGCTTTCGGAATGGGTATCGACAAGCCTGATGTGCGTACGGTAATTCATTACGATATGCCCGATTGCCTGGAAAATTATTACCAGGAAGCCGGCAGAGCGGGAAGAGACGGGAAAAAATCATACGCGGTTCTTTTACACGATGGAAAACGATTTGAAGAACTCGACCAAAAAATACAACTTCGGTATCCCCCCTTCGAAACATTAAAAAATGTATATGCAAGCCTCATGAATTTTCTTCAGGTTGCAGCCGGATCGGGCGAAGGCTGTTCTTTTGATTTCGACCTGGCCCTTTTTGCTGACAATTTTGGTTTGAATATGCAACTGGCAGAATCTGCCCTCAGGGTTTTCGTAGAAGAGGAACTCATCGAAATGAGCGCAGGTACGGGTAAACGTTCCCAACTTGTTTTTACGGTTAACCGGGAAGAACTTGAAGATTTTGAAAAACGTTACCCCGATTGCCGTGAACTTGCACAAACCCTCCTGAGAAATTATGAAGGAATTTTTCATAATATTTCCCCGATTTATGAATCGCTTTTATCAAAACAAATTCGTGTTTCCGTTACACAGATCAAGAAATATTTACTGATCATGCAGGCAAATGGGATTGTTTCTTATACCGTTGCCGCGGAGAGACCGCAGATCAGTTTATTGAGAAACCGGATGTACGATGATGCATTTACGATTGATCTGGCCCTTCTTACTGAACGAAGAAACGTGTTTTCAGCACAATTGAAATCCATGGTGGATTTCGCCAATAACGACGCTACCTGCAGAGCGGTAA
>JAEWDG010000278.1 GCA_023390215.1 Bacteroidota bacterium
TATGGATATCCGTATGAAAATGCTGGAACATGGAATCGGACAGGTGAAAATAAGTACCCAGCTTTCACCCGCATGGACAACCGAGAGGATGAGTGAATCAGGAAAAAACAAACTGCGCGATTATGGTATTGCGCCGCCAAGTACAGCCAATAAAGAAATCTCCTGTCCGCGCTGTGGAAGTAAAAATGTGGTAAGCCTTAGTGAATTTGGATCAACGGCCTGCAAAGCTTTGTATCAATGTCAGGATTGTAAAGAGCCTTTTGATTATTTCAAATGTCATTAATCCTACCTTTAAGCGCTCGGCATTTTTATGGACATCAGTATTTATTTTGAGGAAGCCGCCCAGGTTTCGTTTGCATTTATCATCGGCGCTGTTATCGGAATTGAAAGAGAATTCCGCAGCAAGCCCGCGGGTTTCAGAACCATGATCCTGATATCCGTTGGATCATGTTTGTATACGATTCTCTCCAAAGAAGCTACGGACGTAAGTCCCGACCGGATCGCCAGCAATATTGTAACAGGTATTGGCTTTATTGGTGCCGGAGTAATTTTTAAAGAAGGGATTACAGTCAATGGGCTCACTACGGCAGCGCTGATATGGATCACGGCGGCTTTGGGTATGGCCATTGGTTATCACAATTATCCTCTGGCCATCGTTGTTTCCATCATGGTTGTACTTGCCTTGTTTGTACTGGAACCCGTTCAGCGCTTTATTAATAGTTTTCACCGCGTTAAAGATTTTAAGATTCGTACAAATGGACTGGGGGAAAATTTCAAACAGGAACTTGAAAACTTTTTATCCGGACATGAATTACGATTCCGCTGTATGAAATTCACAAAAGAAAGTACGGATGCGATCTATCTCTACCGCGTAAGTTCGCCCGACAGAAATTATGATCTGATCAGTGAATTTCTTTTACATCACAAACAAGTAAAAAGTTTCGACGTATAATGAATAGTATTCTTTCAGAACAAAAAGATTCCGTTTGCATTCTCCGGCTTAACCGTCCTGATAAGTTCAATTCTTTTAACAGAGAGATGGCCTTATTACTGCAATCTGAACTGGATAAAGCAGCGAAAGATCCATCTGTAAGGGCAATCATGTTAACAGGAAACGGAAAGGCTTTTTGTGCAGGCCAGGATCTGGGCGAACTTACCGGCGAACATGCCATAGGCATCGATAAAATCTTAAGCGAACATTATAACCCAATTGTAAAAAGGATCCGCAATATCGAAAAGCCGGTAATTGCCGCGGTAAATGGCGTTGCCGCAGGTGCGGGTGCGAATATCGCGCTATGCTGTGATGTTGTACTGGCTTCATCTTCCTCCTCTTTCATACAGGCATTCAGCAAAATAGGGCTGATCCCCGACAGTGGGGGAACCTATTTTCTTCCCCGGCTTATCGGATGGCAGAAAGCCAGTGCGATCATGATGCTGGCTGACAAGATTTCTCCGGATGAAGCTGACAAGCTTGGAATGGTATATAAGGTTATCGCTGCAGAAAACTTTGAACAGGAAGCCTTAACCATTGCAGAAACACTGGCTTCGCTGCCAACACGCGGGCTGGCATTCACAAAAATGGCCCTCAATCAATCCATGTCTCAGAGCTGGGAACAACAACTTTCTGCGGAAGACCAGTTGCAGCGGATGGCCGCTCAAACTTACGACTACCAGGAAGGCGTAAACGCATTTTTGGAAAAACGTCAACCTGTCTTTAAAGGAGAATAATATGAGCATTCAACCTACCCCTGAACAGGTCGTAAAACATATGATGAACCATGACGGTTTTTCTAAATGGCTGGGTATTTCAGTATTGGAAGTTTCCGAAGGAAGAAGTAAGATCCAAATGACGGTTCGGGAAGAGATGATCAATGGGTTTGGTATCGTACATGGAGGTATTGCTTTTTCACTTGCCGACAGTGCGTTCGCTTTTGCCTGTAACAATAGAAATGTATTGTCTGTAGCGCTGGATACTTCCATAAACTTTACAAAACCCGTTCATGTAGGTGATACGTTAACCGCCGAAGCATCAGAAATGCATAACGGAAAATCAACGGGGCTTTATCACATAAGTATCCGTAACCAACACGATCATGTTGTTGCCATATTTAAAGGAACCTGCTTCCGTACCAATAAGCCATTGATCAAAACTGCAATATGATTTACGAGTTCAACGGATATAAACCGGTTGTGCATGAATCAGCTTTCATTCATCCCCAGGCATGTATTACGGGAAATGTAATTATCGGTAGAGACGTGTACATAGGACCCGGCGCAGCTTTGCGCGGAGACTGGGGCGGAATTGTGGTAGAAGATGGATGTAATATCCAGGAAAACTGTACTGTGCACATGTTTCCCGGCATCACAGTGGTTTTAAAAAAAGGCGCACATATAGGTCATGGCGCAATTATTCATGGTGCAGAAATCGGCGAAAATTGTTTGGTGGGGATGAATGCTGTTTTAATGGATAATGTTATACTGGGAAATGAATCTATAGTAGGAGCACTTTGTTTTGTAAAAGCAGATACGATTATCCCTCCAAGAAGTCTTGTTGTAGGAAATCCGCATAAAATCATCAAAGAGGTTTCTGACGAGATGATCAGATGGAAAACAGAAGGAACAAAATTGTATCAGGAACTTCCCGCTGAGATGCATACACATTGGAAACTATGTGAACCATTAAGGGAAGTGCCGGCAGACCGAAAATCACAGGCAAATACGTATAAAACCTGGAATGAAACCAGGTAACTATTTGCGATCGTCTTTCCAGATCAACCTTTCATTTGATCGCACATCTTTGAAATCAGTGTAGGTGCCATCCCCTTTTCCCGTGTAGCCCCCGTCTGGATGGCCCAAAAGCTGGCAATTTTCGTCGTATAAGTCACTGTAAAAATCGCAACAGATCGCCGGTACAAAATAAACGATCTGATCTTTATATGTATACTGATATACCGAGCGGGGCGGGTTTTTTACGTCTTCCCTTTTAAAACCATCGATCAGGCTGTTGATGCAGGGAGGCACAGGAAGGTCTTTTACTGCATTTTTTTTGCTGGTACTACATCCTGCACATAAAATCATTGCTGCAATAATTAAATTCTTCATAACGGAATTAACGCAAAATTGGTGCAGAAAAAAACAGCAACTTTGCAAAAGTGGAAAAATCAAATTTTGTAGATCAGATCAAAGTGTTTTGCCGCAGCGGGCATGGTGGTGCAGGAAGCAAACATTTTATGCGCAATAAGTTAACTGCCAAGGGC
>JAEWDG010000334.1 GCA_023390215.1 Bacteroidota bacterium
CACATACCCTGTTCCATACCAAAATCCTGGCTCCATGTCATATTTCTGACCGCAAACAGGGCAGTTATCATACATGTCGAAGATCCATTTAAGGCTGAGTTTCTTATAAGGATTGTTGTCTTTAAACATAGGCCCGCGGCGACAGCGGGGACATTTCATACTGAGCACACTCCAAAGGTAATTTGGGGTGGGGTCTTGCTTTGAATTAGGCATCGCGGCAAATTTAATTTAACCTGTTTAAACAGTTTGTGACTTTGGTCGTGGTTGTTCTTCTATCTTTTTTCTTTCTCCGATCTGTTGCCTCCACATCGCGTAATAAAGTCCTTTCCTTTCCAGCAACGACTGATGGTTGCCTGTTTCTTCGATGTAGCCTTTTTCCAGAACATAGATGCGGTCCGCATGCATAATCGTGCTCAGGCGGTGAGCAATTAAGATGGTTATCTGACCTTTTCTTGATGAAATTTCCCGGATTGTTTCTGTGATCTCCTGCTCGGTAATGGAATCCAATGCTGACGTAGCTTCATCAAATATTAATAGATGAGGTTTACGCAATAAAGCACGGGCTATTGAGAGTCTTTGTTTCTCTCCACCGGATAATTTTAATCCACCTTCACCAATCAGGGTTTCAAGTCCTTTTTCAGCACGGCGAATTAAATTCATACAACTCGCTTTCTCCAGCACTTCCATCAGTTCCGCATCCGTAGCTCCAGGATTTACAAAGACCAGGTTTTCCCGGATGGTTCCGCTGAACAAGTTAGTGTCCTGGGTTACGAAACCGATCTGCCTGCGCAGGTCGTCGAAATTGATCTCGGTTTCATCAAGACCGTTATATAAGATCCTTCCTTCCTGTGGCCGGTACAAGCCTACGAGTAATTTCATCAATGTAGATTTGCCCGAACCGGAAGGTCCAACAAACGCGATCGTTTCACCCGTTTCCGCATTAAAGCTGATCCCGTCAATGGCTTTATGAGAAGCAGTCTGGTGTTTAAATACAACCTGTTCAAAGGATAGACGCTGAATGTTTTTTAACTCTTTGGGATGAAGCGGCTGTTTCTCCGGAGACTTCACCATCAGGTTATGAAAATTATTCAGCGAAGCTTCCGCTTCACGATAAGAGAGCAGAATATTGCCAATTTCCTGCAATGGTCCGAATACAAAAAAAGAAAAGATCTGCATGGTGACCAGTTGGCCTGCGTTCATTTTATCCTGAAAAATCAGCCACATCAGAATAAAAAGTATCACTTGTCTTAAAGTGTTCACCATTGTTCCCTGAACAAAGCTGATGCTTCGGATACGCTTGACTTTGGTAAGTTCCAGGCCAAGGATTTTATAGGTGTTTTTATTTAAACGTTCCACTTCCTGCGTGGTAAGGCCCAGGCTCTTTACCAGTTCGATATTGCGAAGCGACTCAGTTGTTGACCCTGCCAGCGCAGTCGTCTCACCTACAATGTGTTTTTGGATGATCTTGATTTTCTTGCTCAGGAAGTTCGTGATGGTTGTCAGCAGAAAAATTCCTGCAATGTAGGCCACAGGAACACTCCAGTGAATATAAACGGTAGCGTAAACGAAAACAAAAATGATCCCCACGATTACACCAAATAAGATGTTTATGAAACTGATCATGAAGCGTTCCACATCAGATCGTACTTTGGTAAGAATGGACAAAGTTTCACCGCTGCGCTGATCTTCAAATTCCTGATAAGGAAGTTTCATGGCATGCTGTAATCCATCTGTGAAAACCTTTGCGCCGAATTTTTGAATAACCAGCTGGAGAAAATAATCCTGAAAATTCTTGGCTATGCGGCTAACCATAGCTACCGAGATGGATAAGATCACAAGGAACCATACGCCGGGTTTAGACCAGGTGAAAGAATAGAAAAACTGATCGCTGGTTAGGTTGGCTTCCGCCGGAACTTTTCCTCCCTGATGTGTATTTGCCAGGTTAATCAGCTTACCCAATAAAATAGGATCAATTAACGAGAAGCCGGTATTTATCGTGGCTAAAACCAACACAAGGCCCACCAGCCATTTGTGTGGTTTGAGGTACTGCCATAAGATCTTCATGAAACTTGTTTAGAGACTATAACAAATTTAGCCTGAAATGTTTCACAGCAGGAATTATTATTCCAGCCCCCATTGCTCCCGGTCCAGGCTCCTGTATTGTATCGCCTCTGCAAGATGATGCGTGCAAATATTTTCAGAAGCATCGAGGTCGGCAATGGTTCGTGCAACTTTTACAATGCGATCATAGGCTCTTGCTGAGAGGTTAAGCCTTTCCATTGCCGTTTTTAAAAGTTGAACGCATGCCTTGTCAAGATGACAAACCTTTCGTAAGAAAGAGCCGTTCATTTGCGCGTTGCAAAATGTTGTCTCACTGGGTTTAAACCGGCGGTGCTGGATTTCCCTGGCTTGAATCACCCTTGATCTGATTGCTTCACTTTTTTCTGCAGTTCTGGTTTGGGTAAGTTCGTCGAAGGCAACGGGTGTTACTTCTACATGCAGATCTATACGGTCCATGAGCGGACCTGAAATTTTATTAAGGTATTTCTGAACTACACCGGGCGCGCAGCAACATGCTTTGCTGGGATGGTTAAAGTATCCGCAGGGGCAGGGGTTCATACTGGCAATAAGCATAAAGCTTGCAGGAAAATCAACAGCTATGCGTGCCCGTGAGATGGTAACTTTTCTTTCTTCCATAGGCTGGCGCATTACTTCCAGAACCGTCCGTTTGAATTCGGGTAATTCATCCAGAAATAAGACACCATGATGGGCAAGCGATATCTCGCCGGGTTGCGGAATGCCTCCGCCTCCAACCAGGGCAACATCTGAGATGGTATGATGCGGATTTCTGAATGGCCTTCTGTTGATGATCATTGCGTCCTCGCCTAATTTTCCCGCAACACTGTGAATCTTGGTTGTTTCCAATGCTTCCGGAATGGTTAATGGAGGAAGTATCGACGGGATACGTTTGGCCAGCATGGTTTTGCCCGCGCCGGGCGGACCGATCAATATAGCATTATGACCTCCTGCTGCTGCAATTTCCAATGCCCGCTTGATATTTTCCTGTCCTTTTACATCAGCGAAGTCGAATTCATCCAAAGCAACAGATCTCTCAAATTCTGCTTCAATGTTTACAGTAGTTTGGACCAGTGTTTTGTTTTCGTTGAGGAATTCCACTACGTCATTCATATGTTCCACCCCGAATACTTTAATACCACTCACCAGCGCCGCTTCTCTTGCATTTGCAACCGGAACAATTATTCCATCGAAATCTTCTTTTGATGCCTGTAAAGCAATGGGCAGTGCTCCACGTATCGGTTTTACCGCTCCGTCCAGGCCCAGCTCACCCATGATCAGGTAGCGCGTCATCTTTTCTGTAAACATCAACTGGCCTGTTGACCCCAGCGCTCCAATAGCCATAGGAAGATCGAAAGCAGCCCCGGTTTTTTTGATATCGGCTGGAGCGAGATTGAAAACAAGTTTGGTTCTGGGCCAGTAGAACCCGTTTGCCTTGATCGCACTTTCCATCCGTTGCAGACTTTCTTTAATGGCATTGTCCGGAAGTCCTACAATAAAATATTTATTTCCCCTTGTGTCAAAGTCTACTTCGATGGTGATGGTTCTTGCTTCCACACCATAGACAGCACTGCCAAATGTTTTAACAAGCATGAGGCAAATTGATCAGAACATAAAAGAAATACTGGGTCGATTCACCTGTCAGGAAAAAGAAAAATGCAGAGGTAGTTTGTTACAAAAGCGTCAAATTCCGGGTTTTTACTTCAACATTAAAGAACACCAGGAAATATTAAAAAGTCCCGATTCCGTTTTCCAAAGTTGAAATGGATTTATGATTTTATTCCCGGCTTCTTAAACTTTTTGAACCTATTAAACCCATGGAACTTTAATCTTATAGATTTTCAATCAAATTCACCACCCCCTGCTGCTTGAGTATCAGATAGCCCATCCGGTCGTTGCTCACACCTTCGTGTAAACGATAATTAAAATCGAGTTCTTCATTTTTGAGGCTTGTTTCGAAATAGCGGAAAATGATGTTTGGGTGTTTATTCAAATCCTCCGCGATCTCATACAAATGGGTGGAAAGTATGAACAGGGAATTGCTGATCTTTAATAGTCCTTCAATTACCGTAGTGCTGCATTTCATAGCATCCTGCACATTGGTGCCCTTAAAAAGCTCATCGATCAGGATCAGCCATTTCCGGCCGTCGTTGATCTTCGTTATTGTTTTTTTAATGCGCTGTACTTCATTGAAGAAATAACTTTCACCTTTCACGATATTGTCGATCACATTAATATTGCTCAGCAAACCATCAAATACCGACAACTGCATTTTTTTTGCAGGCACACCCATTCCTGTATGCGCCAGAAATGCGGCAACGCCAACGGATTTGATGAACGTACTTTTCCCAGCCATATTAGCACCGGTAAGGAAAAGAAAATTCTTCTGCCGGTTGATATGTATGTCGTATGGAACAGCATTTTCGACAAGTAAATGGTAAAGTCCTTCCAGATCAAGAAACGGTTCCCCTGCCTCCCTGAACTCAGCGAAACATAGATTTTTTTCTTTTGTGATCTTAGCCATGCTATACCATGCATCGATGCGTGCGTGAAGCTGAAGCAGGCTATGCATTTGCTGCCGGAATCGATATAGCAATGTGTGTCCGAGTTTAAGAACCTGTTCCCCTTTCAGCAAAGAAGCTTTCTCAATTTTCCTTATCCAATCCCATTGACCGGCATTAAGCATTTTCTTCGCTTCTTCAAGCGTACTGCGCAAGGGTTCCGGCGTATCTTTTTCATCCAGTAGTTCAATAATTTTCATCATTGCTTTCAGGAAATCAAAAGCATGGCCTACAGAATATTTCAGGAGGGAATAATCAGGCCCATGGAGCAGCTTGTAAGAGAATAAGCCCCAGCTACCGGGGTTGGCAGGTATCTGGTCGATCTGGCTATCATACATTTTTTCAATAACCATGATGGAACCATTGGTTATTGCGCCAGGCCAGGCATCCAGCTTACTTATAATTTTCTTAAGGCTAAGCTGCGTACCGAGAATTTCTTCTTTGGTTCGTAAGGGTTGTTGAAAATTTCTCCTGAGTCTCTCGCGGCCGTTTGCCGTCAACGTTCTGTCAAGCTGTTCGAATATCGACAACTCATCGTTATTGTCGAATATACTGAGATCATTGATGGTGGTTTTGTCGACTTCCATTCAAAATCTATCGGTTATTAAATGTCAAGCGCATTCCGGTTTCTGATTCGATGATCCGCCCGTTTCCATAAACCTGCCTGCCATTTACAAAAGTTGAGTGTATGCTTAAGGGGAATTCAAATCCTTCCAAAGGACTCCATCCGCATTTATACAGCAGGTTCTTTTTTTCTACCTTGTTTTTTTGTCGCTCCACTACAACCAGGTCTGCGAAATATCCTTCCCTGATGAAACCCCTGTTTTCAACCTGGAAGCATGTTGCCACAGCATGGCTCATTTTTTCTGCAATTTTTTCAAGCGAAATTTTTCCCTGTTGGTGATAATGCAGCATCAGTAACAAAGAATGTTGTACGAGTGGAAGCCCTGAATGCGCATGCTCGTAAGGTGCAGTCTTTTCAGAAAGCAGGTGAGGGGCGTGGTCAGTCGCGATCACATCCAGTCTGTCGTCGAGCAATGCCTGCCATAACGCGGATCTGTTTTCAGGAGATTTGATCGCCGGATTGCATTTGATCAGATAACCCAGTCTTTCGTAATCATCACTGGTGAAATGCAGGTGATGCACACAGACTTCAGAAGTAATGCGTTTGTCTTTTAACGGTAACATGTTACCAAAGAGCTGAAGTTCGGTGGCGGTGCTGATGTGCAGGATATGCAGCCGGCTGTTGAATTTTTTTGCGAACTGGATTGCAAGGAGGGAAGATTCAAAGCAAGCTTCTGCATTTCGTATAATGGGATGATCACCAGGTTCCAGTTCCGGTTTAGTGGATTTCAGATAGGCATAGTTCTTTCTGATGATGCGTTCATCTTCACAGTGAGTTGCGATAAGCAGTTCCGATTCACTGAAAATTCTGTTCAGTGTGCTGTGGTTATCCACCAGCATATTGCCTGTGCTGCTTCCCATAAAAATCTTTACTCCGCATATCTCCGATTTTTTATCATTTGCACGAAGTACTTCTTCACTGTTGTCATTGCTCACGCCCATATAGAAGGAATAATTCGCGATGGATTTCTGAGCTGCGAGCGCGTATTTCTCCTCCAGCAAATCTATTGTCAGTGCATTGGGAATGGTATTCGGCATCTCCATAAAACTGGTAACGCCACCTGCAACTGCCGCCCTGCTTTCAGTGAACAGATCTGCTTTTTGTGTAAGCCCCGGATCCCGAAAGTGCACCTGGTCATCTATAACGCCCGGCATCAACCATTTCCCTTCTCCATTAATTTCCTTATGCGCATAACCGACATTAATATCATTGTCGATTTTCTCAATTCTTTCTCCTCTTACCAAAATATCCATGGACCTGATTTGGCCTTCATTAACC
>JAEWDG010000349.1 GCA_023390215.1 Bacteroidota bacterium
CATGTTCATCAACCAGTAAAGGCTGTACGCCGGGCAGCGGAAGCGTTGCCCAGCTTGGTTTGGAGGGCGTAACCCCTGCAAGGTTGGAGATCAGCACACCCGCTGTTTCTGTTTGCCACCATGTGTCTACAACGGGGCAACGATTTTTACCAATATTATCATCATACCAATGCCATGCTTCTTCATTGATCGGCTCACCAACGGTACCGAGTACACGAAGAGATTTCATGTTCTTTCCCTCAATTGGAGAAGTGCCGAAACCCATCAGGCTCCGTATTGCGGTGGGTGCGGTATACAAAATATTTACCTGGTGCTTCTCCACGATATCCCAAAACCTCCCGGCATCCGGCCAGGTAGGAATGCCTTCAAACATAAGCGAGGTGGCACCTGCTGCCAGCGGTCCATATACGATATAACTATGCCCGGTGATCCATCCGATGTCTGCAGTGCAGAAATGAATCTCTCCGGGTTTATATTGGAACACATTTACAAAACTATAAGTGGTCCAAACCATATAACCAGCAGTTGTATGAACCACACCTTTGGGTTTACCTGTAGAACCACTGGTATATAAAATAAACAACGGATCTTCCGCATCCATTTCCACCGCAGGAAAACTTACCACCCCTTCTTTTTCAACCTGGCTTTCGGCATGATCCATTTCATCTTCCCACCAAAGATCACGTCCTTTCAACATACTCACCGGCGTTCTGGTACGCGTGTATACAACTACTTTTTTTACGGTTTTATTTCCGATAAGCGCATCATCAATCACCGATTTTAAGGGAATGTCTTTATTCCCACGGTAAGCTCCGTCACAGGTAAGGATGTATTCGGCTTTTGCATCTTCAAGCCTGTCGGCGATACTCTGAGAACTGAATCCTCCAAAGATCACACTATGTATCGCGCCGATGCGTGCGCATCCCAGAACCGCATATACCAGTTCCGGCACCATTCCCATATAGATACAAACGCGGTCACCTTTTTGCACACCCATATTGGTTAACATTTGGGCAACCTGGCAAACTCTTTTGTGTAAACGGTTATAGGTTACAATCCTGGTGCGGTCCTCAGGATTATTAGGTTCCCAGATAATCGCGGGCTGTTCACCCCTTTTTTCAAGATGCCGGTCTATGATATTTTCAGTGATATTAAGTTTGCCTCCTTTAAACCATTCCACTTTAGGATCCTTGAAATTCCATTCGAGCACTTTATCCCAGGTCTTGCGCCATTTGAAATCTCCCCCAACATCACCCCAAAATTTTTCCGGATCATTTGCCGCAGCCTCATAATCTTTTTCGTATTGCTCTTTCGATGTGATCTGAAAAGGATATACCATGCAATTAGATTTTGTTCATTGTAAAAATAAGAAAGGCCGGCTTTTATATGCGGATGAATATTTTAGTTACGAGTCCATTCATTATCGCGTCTTTGAAAAACTAAAATTCGTTAAAACACCCGCTCACCGTTTGAATAGGTCCTTTCAATCTTTGACCTTAAAATTTGTTCTTCTGTGCAGTTCATCAGGTCTGTATCCATAATGACAAAATCGGCTTCTTTTCCGGCTTCCAGGCTACCTCTTTTTTTCTCTTCAAATGCAGCGCGCGCGGCCCAGATGGTCATACCTCTTAGTGCATCCTTTCTGCTTAATTTATTCCCGGGCTGAAAGCCTTTGTCTGGATAGAAGGCTGTATCTTTTCTTACTACGGATGCAAAAAATGTTTTCAATGGGCTAATATCTTCCACCGGAAAATCGGTACCCAATGGCATCCATCCGTTCGTGAGTAAAAGATCCTGGTATGCATAGGCATAACGAATCCGCTCTTTACCTAGCCTGGCTTCCGCCCAATACATATCACTGGTCGCATGTGTAGGCTGTACGGAAGGAATTATATTAAATGCGCTGAAATAGCTGAGATCCGGGGGCGCTACAACCTGCGCGTGTTCAATACGCCACCTCTTGTCGTTGCCTTTAGGTAAATGCCGTGAATAAATACGTAACATCTCTCTGTTAGCACTATCACCAATCGCATGGGTACACATCTGGTAATCACTTTTAGCGAGTTTTGTAGCAATCTCTTCCAGCGTAACGCTGTCGGTTAGCATAAAGCCGCGCCAACCTTTTTTATCGGTATAGTCCTGCAACAGGCATGCACCTCTTGAACCCAGCGCCCCATCCGCATATACTTTAAATCCACCCATATGCAGCCTTTCAGTTTCTAAAGGCTTTTTTTTCAGCCACTCGTTTATATATCGCATGCTATCGCTTAGCAACGCGAAGATCTTCATTTTTAAAAGGCCTTGTTTTTGCAACCGCTCCACCAGTCCCAATGTATGTTCATTGATACCACAATCATGTACCGAGGTAAGTCCATGAGCAAAACAAACTTCTTGTGCTTGTAGAAAATAATTATTCGCCTTCGCATCATCAATTGAAGGAATCGCAGCTTCCACGAAATCCATCGCGTTATCAATTAGAATTCCGGTCAACCTTCCATTCTTTTTTTCAAATTCCCCTCCTGCGATATGCATGGTATCGTTTACGCCAGCAAGTTCAAGCGCCTTTGCATTTACCAAAGCAGCATGTCCGTCGATGCGTTTTAAAAACACAGGGCGGTCCGGAAAAATCGAATCAAGCAATGCGCAATCAGGAAAAGCTTTGTTCTCCCAATCATTCTGATCCCAGCCCCTTCCATAAACCCATGGATGTTGATTGGTCGCCGCATAAGTTTTGATCATCGAAATAACTTCCGCAAAACTTTTTGTCCCATACAGATTGCATTTCCACATATCCGTTGCATACCCTGTAAAATGACAATGGGCATCGATCAGTCCGGGATAAACAAATTTTCCCTGCAGATCGATCATACTATCTGATCTGTAAGCATTGAGTATTTCCTCATTGTTTCCCAATGCCAGGATTTTTCCGTCTTTGATCGCCATAGCTTCTTTTATCGTAAACAGCGAATCAGACGTATATATCTTTCCATGATGAAGAATCAGCGAAGCATGTTTTTTGCTTTGGCAGGAAAAAAGAAAGACGATCGACAGTAAAACGAGGAACTTAATTTTGTTTTTCTCAGGGATCATGTTCTCAAAATTAGTGGTTTAGCAACTCTGTACTAAGGTCCGGCTGCGCGGTGGCTTAGACAACTTATCTTTACGTTATGCGGTTTAATGAGATCATAAACGCGAAGGAAAGCAAGGAATCCGACCGGCCGCAAATGCGGAAAGAGAACTATCCGGTGAGTGCAGGATTGCAGGAATACCTGAGGGCCTATGGACGTGATATACCTTTGCCAATAGCCTACAACGACCTGCTTAACTACCGTTACACTACTGCCCTGAGAAATAAGCAGGGAAAGCTCACTCATTGGGAAACCGCAGTGTACGATCTTAAGGAAATGGAATTTCTGCGCGAAGGTTTAGTGCATACATATGCAGTATTGAAAACCGAGGGCGACCTGAGTTTTGCCAAGCATCTGGATGTTGCGCGTATTGATTTCTGTGAATTTGGAAACAGCATTCCTTTTCGTATACGGATCGTGAACCGTGTGAACGACAATTATGATCATTATTATATCAAAGCCGCTGACGCCTCCCGAATCTATGGACTTGAGCTCGAACACTTGCTGAGCCCGAACCGTATAACTTTTCTTCACCATCAGAACACGCTGATTGAAGAACATATAGCGGGTATTCCCGGAGATGTTTTTCTCCAGGACTATCTGAAACTGCCGGACACCAACAGGATCAGGATCGCGAAGGAGTTTGTAAAATTTAATGAACGTTGCTTCACCCGTTTGCTGGGCGATATGCGTGCATATAATTTCATTATAGAAATTACAGCAGATATAGAGGACTATCAATACCGAATCCGCTCCATAGATTTTGATCAGCAGTCCTATGAGGGAAGAAAGAATTTGTATCTGCCACAGTTTTATAAAGAGAACTACGAATATGTGCAATTGGTGTTGAACACCCTGAGCTCCGATGTTATCGCTCAGTATCAGACGGAAGAAAAAGTTGCGATGGCCAACCGGGTATGGGCCGGCCGGCGCCAGTTACAGGAACTCATGAGCATCATGGTAAAAGATGAACTCGCCCCTTTCCATAAAATAAAAATGCTTAGAGAAGAGTTGAATGAACATTATGGAACAACATATTTTTCCAGATGCAACAGTATGGGGGCTATCGTAAAACGCCAGTTAAAACAGGTCTTGCAACCCTATCTTCCGCTTATCAAAAAATCTTAGTATCTGACCTCAATATGAAAAGAGAACCTACGGTTAAACATGTACTGGAAGCAGGAAAAGCCTGGCTTTCGGAAAAAAGACCTTCACTGCCGGAGCATATCGAAGCGTTAAGAGATCTGTTGCGGTTTCATGAACGCAGGTATTATGTGGCGAACGATCCGGTGATCAGCGATGAAGAATATGACCGTCTGTTTAAGATACTGGAGAAATTTGAAGAAACGCATACAGCTTACATAACACCAGATTCTCCGACACAACGCGTCGGACCCGCATTGATTAAGGATTTTCCTAAAGTCAGGCACCTTGTTCCGATGCTTTCCCTTGAAAATTCCTACAGTGCAGATGACCTGCTTGACTGGGATCGTAAAGTGCGTGAACTGGCGGAAGACGGTCAGATAGCATACTGCGTTGAGCCCAAATTTGATGGTGCAAGTATTTCTTTGATCTACGAAAATGACCAGTTAAGCCGCGGAGCTACAAGGGGCGATGGAGAGACCGGCGATGACATAACGCCAAACATTAAACGCATAAATACGGTACCACTATCTGCCCGCTTCAGTGATTATGGAATTGATCAGATTGAGATCCGCGGCGAGGTGCTCATGAGTAAGGCAAACTTCAAAAAATATAACGATAAACTCGCAGAGGAGGGTTTACCGCCACTTGCCAATCCAAGAAACGCTGCAGCGGGAAGCCTGCGGATAAAGGACACACGCATTGTAGCCGGAAGAAAACTTGAGGCATTTTTGTATAATGTAAGTTATGCGACCGTTGCTGATGAAGACAGGTATGCAAGTGTCCATGAATCGCACGCAAATATGCTCCAGATGCTTTGGGACCTTGGTTTTCGCAGCCCGGTAAAAGAGCTTAAAGTACTGAAAGGTATTAAGGCTGTGATCGAACATATCGAAACCTTCGAATCTCAGCGGGATGCATTGCCTTATGAAATTGATGGAATGGTGATCAAAGTGAATGACATCAGCCTGCAGGAAAAATTAGGTATCACCAGCCACCATCCCAGGTGGGCAATCGCATTTAAGTTCAAGGCAAGACAAGCAACAAGCAAACTGATCGATGTACAATACCAGGTAGGACGAACCGGTGCGGTTACGCCCGTGGCCAAGATCGAGCCTGTACAGGTTGGCGGTGTGACGGTTACCAGTATATCTATCCATAATGAAGATTATATCCGCGAGAAAGACCTTATGATCGGCGATACGGTATTGATTGAAAGAAGTGGTGATGTGATACCACAGATCGTCAAATCGATACCCGATGCAAGAACAGGTAAGGAAAAGAAGATCGTATTCCCCCGGACATGCCCGGTTTGTGGAGACACATTATACAAGCCCGGGGAAGAAGCAGTATGGCGCTGTACCAATATTAATTGCAGGGCGCAGGTGCTTGAAAGAATATTTCATTTTGTGAGCAAAGACGCCATGGATATCAGGAGCCTGGGCCAGGCCAATGTGGAACGTTTTTTTGAATGGGGACTTCTGAAAGATATTCCCGGCATATATACAATGCCTTTAGAGCAACTTAAAGGCCGGGAGGGTTTCGGGGAAAAATCCATTTCCAATCTTAAGGAAGCCATTGAGGAAAGTAAAAATCAACCTTTACACCGGTTGATCTATGCACTTGGGATCCGGTATGTGGGTGAAACAACGGCAAAAATGCTTGCGCAGTCCGTTCAATCTGTTTTCGATCTGGCCAACTTCAATGTTGAGCAATTACAGGAATTGGAAGACGTGGGTGTCAAAGTCGCTTCGAGCATTTTCGCGTTTTTTCAGAATAAGGATAATCTTTCGATGTTACATAAACTGGAGAAATTAGGACTGAATATGCATGCGGCGGAAAAACTGCGGCATACCGGCCAGTTTGAGGGTCAAACTTTTCTTTTCACCGGTACATTGGCGGAATTGAAACGTTCAGAAGCTGAAGAATTGGTAGAAACTAACGGGGGAAAAATATTGAGCGGTGTGAGCAGTAAATTGAATTACCTTGTTGTGGGAGAAGACGCGGGAAGCAAGCTGGAAAAGGCCAGAAAAATTCCTTCAATTAATATTATAACAGAAGCCGAATTTTTAAAGCTAATCCGGTCTTAGTTGATAATTTTGTTATATTTACCACTGCCCTTCTAATGAATAGAATTTTCTAAATCCAGGATTATGATAAAAAAACTAGCTGGAGAAGTTTGGAAACAAATGCAGTTTCCAGGTTACAAACAACTCAGAAAAAAATACGCTGTTTCAAACAAAGGCCGCGCGGCGAGTTATACAGATGATATTGTTGACGACGGAAAACTCCTTAGTGGGTCGCTGACGAGCGGATACCGCACACTCAATCTTCATGTAGAAGATGGAAATGGAACAATTTATATCCACCGCGAAGTAGCTAAAACTTTCTGTAAGAAAAAATCTCCCAGGCATAAATTTGTTATTCACCTGAATCATAACAAGGCAGATAACAGTGCTAATAATTTAAAATGGGCGACACTTGAAGAAGTGAGCAGTCATCAGCAGGACAGTCCGCAAAAAGTGGCTTACAAAAAGCGCCAGGCCAACCGAACCAGCGGGCTGAAACTCACGGCCACACAGGTTAAATCTATCAAAGACATGATCCGCAATCCTAAACGCAGGCTCACCTACAAACAGATGGCTGAAAAATATGGCGTAAGCGAGATGACGCTTTACCGGATCAAGTCAGGGGAGAACTGGGGAAGAGTAAAATAATAAATTGAGCAAAGTTTTTGAAGGAGCCTGTTGGTTCCTTTTTTTTTTAAACCTACATGTGATGTTAGATAAATCGACCTTAGTATTTCTTTCTTCTTTGAAGAAGAACAATAACAAACCATGGTTTGAAAAAAATCGCAGTTTGTACGAAGCGGCAAAAGAAAATTTACTTGCGTTGTCTGCAGAATTGATCAGACAATTATCCAAAATGCAACCGGCGCTTCATTCCATTCAACCCAAAGAAACCATGTTCAGGATCAACCGCGATGTACGTTTCAGCAAAGACAAATCACCATATAAAACAAATATGGGGCTTTACCTGAATCCGGATGGGAAAAAAGCAGACAGCCCGGGTTATTATATTCACATAGAACCGGGAAAATCATTTCTGGCAGCGGGCATCTGGATGCCCCAGCCTGGCACACTAGCCATGATCAGGCAGGAGATCGATTATAATTTAAAGGATTGGGAAAAAATAATCAACGGAAAATCATTTAAACAAAGTTTTGAAAACGGCCTTTCACAGGAGGATCGTCTTTCACGCCCACCGAAAGGTTATGATAAGGAAAATCCTGCCGCAGCATTTTTACAGTTAAAAAGTTTTGTTGTTATCCGGCCATTAGATGAAGAAGACCTTACAGCGAAAGAATTTGTAAAAAATGCAGTTAAACATTTTGAACACGCGAAACCAATGATGGATTTTTTAAAAACCGCGATCAGCGATTAAAAAGATGGCCAGTGATAAAAATCACCGGCCTTGCTTACCTCTGAAACCACAAGAAAAAACGTTTGAGGCTTAACAATTATGTAAATAGAAATATTCGATCAATAATGAAATTGAGGTCTGTTTAGTAAACCGGATCTTGGAAAAGGGAAACCCCCCGTGGAGCTTTTGTAAAGGATACTATTGGAGACTAACTGCGAGAGTAGGACGTAAAAATAGATAAAAAATCTAAAGATTCTAATTTTTAAAAGGCTTTTTAAAAAAAAATCAGGTAGTACGCTTACCGCTTGTTTTTGAGTAAAATCCCTGGCTATCTTTATTTAATACATAACCCAAAAAATTGAATTTAAACGGCGTTAAAAACAAAAACTAATAAGCGTTAGTTTTGTAAAAAATATTTTTGGCAAGGATCAGGGCAACAAATAAGGGTTCGAGGAAAGCACTTATCAGTGCAGCGGCTGCGGGTTTGTTCCGGAATAAGGGATTCTCTGCCAGCTCCATGCGCGAACTCGCCGAAAAAATGGGAGTGGAAGCGCCCAGTCTTTACAATCATATTGGCTCCAAGTCTGAAATCCTCAGGGAGATCTGCTTCCGTATGGCCAATGAATTTCAGAACAATATGCAGCAGGTCGCGCAAATGCCATCCAGCGAAGTTTCAAAAACAGAAGCCATCATCCGTTTCCATATTCATATGATGATGCAGCATTATGATGAAGTATATGTTGCCAATCATGAATGGCGGCAGTTGGAAGAACCTTACCTGAGCAATTTTCTCGCGCAGCGAAAACAATACGAACAACAGTTCGCCGGCATTATTAACCAGGGAATTCAAAACGGTGCATTTAAAAACGTAAATGCGCAAACGGCTGTTTTAGTAATTCTATCTGCGGTACGCGGACTGGAATTTCTGAATCCTAAGAAAAAGCAAATTGACATTCCCAATTTAACCAACGATATTACCAACCACCTGCTGAAAGGGCTGGTGCAATAAACTATTATGGCAGTGCATTTTCAACCATTGAAAGTTAAAAAGATCATTCGCGAAACACCTGATTGTGTATCCATCAGCTTTGATGTTCCCGAAAATATTCAAAAAGACTTCATGTTTCGTGAAGGACAAAACATAACGATACGGTACCGCAGGAACGAGGAAGAAATCAGGAGATCCTATTCGATTTGCACAGCACCGCATGAAATGGAATTAAAAGTGGCTGTTAAAAAAGTGCCGGGCGGAATTTTTTCTGCGTATGCAAATGAAGAACTAAAAGCCGGAGATGTCCTGGAGATCCTTCCACCCACAGGAAAATTCAATGCGAAACTTAGCGAAAAGAAAGGAGAACATTTCCTGGCGATCGCTGCAGGCAGTGGAATTACACCGGTGATCTCGATCATCAAACACAGCCTTCAAACAAAAACAGACGCCCGTTTTACATTAATCTATGTGAACAGAAACCGGCAGTCCATCATTTTTTTCGATGAACTGGAGTCACTCAAAAACAAGTTCATGGAACGGTTCCAGCTTATTAATATTCTCAGCCGGGAAAGGTTGGACACGGAGTTATTTTATGGGAGACTGGATGCAGAAAAGCTAAATGAACTGGAACATTTGGTTCCCTTTACAACTGTTGACCAGGCTTATATCTGTGGACCGGAAGCCATGATCTTCACCGCCAAATCATTTCTTGAATCAAAAGGAATTTCTCCTGGTAAAATTCATTTTGAATTATTTTCCACTCCGGGTGCGGTGGCGGTAAAAAACGAAGTATCAAATACCACTCATAAAACCGGAGCAGTTAGTCGTGTAAGCATTCATCTCGACGGAAGGACGATGGAGTTCGATCTTCCTATGGATGGACCATCAATTCTGGATGCCGCGCTGCAACAGGGCGCTGATTTACCATATGCGTGTAAGGGCGGCGTTTGTGCTACCTGCCGCGCAAAACTGGAAGAGGGAAAAGTGGATATGACGTTAAACTATGCGCTGGAAAAAGAAGAGATCGAACAGGGATTTATTTTAACCTGTCAGTCGCACCCGCGAACAGCAAAGATCAGCGTGAATTTTGATGTGAGGTGATCACTTAAAAATTAACTGTCGCGCCCGGCAAAACAACAGCAGTGAATGATGTCCCATTCTCAAGGTCTGCTCTTCGCCCATGTGCTTTTTCCGACTTTACAGAAATTCGTTTACCCGTAACCGTTTCTACCTGGCTGATGCTGATGTCTGTCATTACTCTGCCTACCGTAATCGTACCTGTGGCAGCAGCACCTTCACGTATTAAGATCGTTCCACCCTGCATCACCGGCCTTGTTACGGTAAACTTCACAAGCTGATCCGTTTTCTTTTGCTGATCCATATCTACCCGGGTTGCCAATCGCAGATAGATTTTTGTTCCTGCCGAAATGCTTATGGACCTGGGTTGAGCAGGTTCCTCCAGATCCGGAGTTTTCTCCTCCAGCTTTTTTTCAGGCTCCCGGATCACTGAAACAGAAGACCGCTTTTTTTTAGGAATGTCGTCAGTTTTACCATTTTGTTCAACAATAGGTGACTGTTCTCCGGTAACGTCATAACCTGCATTTACCGGTCTGGAAGGTTGATCGATCAGGTTCGCGCCTCCGCTGCCTCCTGAGAGGTCCTCATAAGGATTGCGCC
>JAEWDG010000056.1 GCA_023390215.1 Bacteroidota bacterium
CTGTAGAAGTGGAATACGCTTCTGAATTCCGGTACCGTAACCCGATCATTAATAAAGGCGATATCATTATAGCCATCAGCCAGAGCGGGGAAACGGCCGATACCCTTGTGGCGATCGAACGTGCGAAAGAGCAGGGAGCCATTATTTTTGGAGTGGTAAATGTGGTAGGATCATCCATAGCGCGGATAAGCGATGGCGGTGCCTATACCCATGCAGGCCCCGAGATCGGCGTAGCAAGCACGAAGGCGTTTACGGGCCAGCTGGCAGTGTTGATCATGATGGCCCTTAAGATCGCGAAAGAAAAAGGAACCATCTCCGATAAAAGGTTTACGGAACTTGTTCGCGAGCTCGATGCTGTTCCGGAAAAAGTGGAAGCTTTACTGAAAAGCGCTGATGACATGAGGGTAATCGCAGAGAAATATAAAGGTGCTGCAGATGCATTGTTTCTGGGCCGCGGATACAATTTTCCGATCGCATTGGAAGGTGCGCTTAAGCTGAAAGAGATATCATATATACATGCTGAAGGTTATCCCGCAGCGGAAATGAAACATGGCCCCATCGCTCTGGTTAATGATCATCTACCGGTAGTGTTTATTGCCACCAAAGACTCCACGCATGAAAAAATCGTAAGCAACATACAGGAGATAAAAGCGAGAAAAGGAAAAGTGATCGCGATTGCCACCGAGGGGGATGAGGTAATTCCGACCCTGGCAGATGATGTATTCTTCGTTCCACCGGCTGATGAAATCATCGCTCCGATGATAAATGTCATTCCACTGCAACTACTCAGTTATTATGTGGGAATTGCAAAAGGAGTTGACGTGGACAAACCCAGGAACCTGGCAAAAAGTGTAACCGTAGAATAATCTCAATTTTCATTTTCGCATAAACGATTATATTTATTCCCTGCATATTCGTGCAATCATGAACTGTTGATGCAGAAAACGGACTAAGAATGAATATAATTAAAAGTCACCCGGTTGAAAACCTGGGATATAATTTTATAGAGTCTCCTTATCTGCCCAAAGGAAAAGACGAGTATCACCTGCGCAATCAACAACTGGGGAATACCAGGAAGTACAGACCGCTTAGCACCAGTGAAATTGACACACTTGTACATAACAGAAATACTTCCGACAACTGGAATAATATTTTGGTGGATTTCGGGTTCAACGCCCAGCTTGTAAAAAACTGTAAATTTTACGGACTGGTAAGGATCGGAAGGTTAGAAACTTTGTATCAGGAATTTCATAACCTCAGGATGCCGGTTGGCATTTATAACAGTACAGTGATCAGTTGCGACCTGGGAAATAATGTGTGCATCGATAACGTCAATTATCTCAGCCATTATATTATTGGAAATGATGTAATGATCGCCAACGTGAATGAACTCGCCACAACCGATACCTCAAAATTCGGAAATGGCATTATTAAAGAGGGGGAGAAAGAAAATGTAAGGGTTTGGGTAGAAGTATGCAATGAAAACGGTGGAAGAAAAATACTTCCCTACGACGGTATGTTGCCCGGCGACGCGTTTCTGTGGAGCAAGTATCGTGATGACGAATTACTGATGCAGAAATTCCAGCAGTTCACTGAGAAAAAATTCGATAAACAAAGAGGTTATTACGGACGTATCGGTGAACGAACTGTAATAAAAAATTGCAGCATTATAAAAGATACCTGGATTGGAACAGACGCTTATCTTAAAGGCGCGAATAAATTAAAAAACCTCACTATCAACAGTGATCCCGAAAGAAGATCCCAGATCGGTGAAGGTTGCGAACTGGTAAATGGAATTATCGGCTATGGCTGCCGCATTTTTTATGGTGTGAAAGCTGTTCGCTTTGTTATGTCTTCGCATTCGCAATTAAAATATGGAGCAAGGCTGATCAATTCTTTTCTCGGAAACAACTCTACTATTTCCTGCTGTGAGGTATTGAACTCCATGATCTTTCCTTCGCATGAGCAGCACCACAATAATTCTTTTCTCTGTGCTTCGCTGATCATGGGACAAAGCAATATTGCAGCAGGAGCCACGATCGGCAGCAATCATAACAGCCGGAGTGCGGATGGCGAAATTATTGCGGGTCGCGGATTCTGGCCCGGGCTCTGTGTAAGTCTTAAACACAATTCCAAATTCGCTTCATTTACCATTCTTGCAAAAGGCGATTATCCCTCTGAATTGAATATTCCTATTCCTTTTGTACTTATCAGCAATGATGTGCCACGCGACAGGCTCATTGTGATGCCGGGATATTGGTTTATGTATAATATGTATGCACTTGCGAGGAATTCATGGAAATATGTAGACCGCGATCAACGCACAGAAAAAATTCAAAAACTTGAATATAACTACCTCGCACCGGATACGATAAATGAAATGTTTGATGCCATTCAGCTTTTTGAAAACCTGGAAATTGGAGATGATGATTCGGCTGTGGTAAAAGGTTGGGAAAATACAAACCGTGAAGTACGCATCATCAAAGTAAATAAATCAAAAGATCTTTTTAAAGAACTGATCGCATATTATGGCGTCATGGATCTGATGCAACATTTTACTTCAGGAAAATTCAAAGATTTTGATACGTTCAAAAAATCACTTTCGGCGAAAGTCTCGAGAAGTAAATGGCTGAGCATAGGCGGACAACTTATCCGCGAAGAAGAAGTAAACCGTATGAAGCAACAGGTACGAAATGGAAAAATAACAAGCTGGGATGCAGTTCATCAATTTTACCGGCAGCAGGGAGCATCTTATCAATCAGATAGATTGAACCATGCATACACTTCATTGCTCGAAATTAAAAAGATAACTCCGCGTCAGTTCACGGCTGGCACTTTTAAAAGCCTGATGGACGATGTATTAACAACGCAGGCCTGGATGGCAAAATGCATCCACGATTCAAGAGAGAAAGATTATACCAGCCCTTTTCGCAAAATGGTCTATGATAACAAAGAAGAGATGAACAGAGTAATCGGGAAATTCGAAGACAACAGTTTTATCCAGCAACAGCTTAAAGCATTGGATGAACTGAAAAAAACGATCAGATCGATCGGTAGAAAACTCTAGGCGTTTTCAATAAAATAACGAACCGCAGCTTTATATCCATTTAGTTTTAATCCGGATATTACCCCTGCTGCTTTCGCAGAAACAAATGAATGTTTACGGAATTCCTCCCTTGAAAATATATTGCTGATATGCACTTCCACAACGGGTGACTTAATGGCTGCAATACAGTCACCTATAGCAACAGAGGTATGGGTATATCCGCCAGGGTTCAAAATAATTCCATCATGAGAGAAACCGAATTCCTGCAAAGCATTGATCAATTCCCCTTCTACATTTGATTGAAAAAATGAAAACGTTATTTCCGGGAACTCAATTTTGAGCGTCTCAAAAAAATCTTCGAAACTGGTATTGCCATAAACCTCCGGTTCCCGTTTACCCAGCAGGTTCAGATTTGGGCCGTTTATGATTGCAATTTTCATCAGCTAAGCTAATCAATTCATCCTTTCAATAAACTCATCGAATAAATAACGGCTGTCGTGAGGGCCCGGGGTAGCTTCCGGATGATACTGTACAGAAAAAGCGTTCTTGTGTTTCAGCCTCAATCCTTCTATACTTTGATCGTTCAGGTTGATGTGCGTGATCTCAATATTTCTATTTGATTGTACCGCTTCAGGATCTACGCCGAAACCATGATTCTGTGTAGTTATCTCGCTTTTACCGGTAATGATATTCTGAACCGGATGATTCAACCCACGATGTCCATGGTGCATTTTAAAAGTTGGAATATCATTAGCTAAGGCCAGCAACTGGTGGCCCAGGCAAATACCGAACAAGGCTTTGCCAGTTTCAAGAAATCCTTTCACCGTTTCCACTGCGTAGTGCATAGGCGCGGGATCTCCGGGACCATTGCTGATAAAAAATCCTGAAGGATTAAAATTTTGCAACACATCAAACGGAGTTTTAGCATTGTGAACACGCACGTAAGCGCCTCTCTCC
>JAEWDG010000064.1 GCA_023390215.1 Bacteroidota bacterium
GCTTTACCCTTATGTAGGCGTGGGTTGGGAATTGTTCCATGCTAAATTCTACCGTGACAATACGGATGTAGAATTTGATGATCTGGCCGATTCACCCGGTATTCAGAATGCAGTGCGTCCATTGACGCTTAGTAACAACTGGTTTACGTGGAGAGCCGGTATCGGTTTGGCCCTGAAATCTCCTAAAGGTTTCGGCGTAATTGGTTTAAAAGGCGGCTTCACCGGAAGTTTTACTGAAAAATCCTGGAAAACAGAAAGCAATCAACTGGTGAGCAATGCACCCAAAGATCAACTTCGCAGAGGTTTTGTAACGCTCATCCTGGGTCACGGAATGAGCGCAAAAAAAGGTGAAGCTATGTGGAACAGGTAAAGAATTTTTTTTCGAAAAAAAGAAAGGGTCAGATGTTTCTGGCCCTTTTCTTCTATCTATCAATCAACGAAACTTTAGCTCATTTCCAGCTTATCGAGGAAGCAATACGGATCAATGGAATTCAACATATCCACTTCCATGGGGAACTCTGCCATTTGCAGGGCCAATAGAAACTGTGCTTCTCTCATTTGCCAAAGAAAAAGCTTAGACGGTTCTTCAGTTTGAAGAAAAACTTCAGGAAGCATTTCCTTTAGTAACCCATTCCAGCAGGCTTCCCGGAATTTTTCTTCCTGGGAGGTTTTCGACGACCCCGGATCTTTCTCCTGCTGTTGCCTGTTGGCAAACCGGCTCCCGGTGATGAGGATTATCTCCTGCTGGTTTAAACGCCTTGTCATTTTCAATAGCTTTTTCAGCTTTATGACAGAAAACGACAGAGTTGTTATTTTTAGTATATAGAAATTTCTGTTAACGATTTCTGTACCGGGTCCTTATGGTCTGGTTCTCAAAAGCTTGTTTCTCATCCTTGTTGAAAACTTTGTAATAACTCTGATCTCATTCCATTTAATTTTCTGCTCCGATTCAAACGACTATGGTTCGATTGCCCGCAGAAGCAGAAACCCCCTCCGGCTTTAATTCCTCCTTTGCTAAAATCAGGGTGTCTGATGCTGGAGATAGATCTCTTGTTTCATCTTGCGCTTTTTCGAAAGACCAGACGATCTGCAAGTTTTTTGCAGGAGAGATTTCATCTGAACCCAATTATCTAACACTTCAAACGGGGTTACATCAACATATTTTGTTAGAACCTGCATTTCTCAGATATGTGAACCATTCCTGCGACCCGAATACCTTTTTCGATATAAACAGAATGGAATTTGTTGCATTAAAGGATATTGAAGAAGGAGAAGAATTTCGCTTTTTCTATCCATCCACAGAATGGATAATGGAAAGTCCCTTTGTATGTACCTGCAAAACGACGAAATGCCTTGGATCGATCAGCGGTGCAAAATTTATTGACAGGAAAATTCTTGATACATATAAAATATCAGACTTTATTAAGCAACAACTTTCCGCAGACCCGCATGAATGAACCCATTAAATTGAACAGAAAAAAATCCAGGCAAAAAATCTGGGTATTTGCTCCATTTACTTCCACCAGTGATTCAAACCTTGAATATTACTGCGACTATTCTCAAAGTCTGGAAGAGTATGAAAAGGTTTTTTCCAAACTCAACATGGAATGGGCCTGGAAAGAAATCCGTCTTGATAACATAGATGAAACCATTAATGATATCAGGAATGAACATGCCTTAACAGGGCAAACGCCAGTTGTATTAAATCTTTGCGATGGTGATGAAATAAATGGCGCGCCTGGAATTTCAGTGATAAAAAAACTGGAAAAGCATGGTATGATATATACAGGTGCTGACGCAGCTTTTTTTGAAATAACCACTTCAAAGATCCCCATGAAGCAGGCCTTTGATTCTATGAACCTGCCTACCCCTGAATGGGAAGCAATTGGAGAGGTTGATGAAACGATCTTTGAAAGATTGGGAAGACCCATCATCGTTAAGCCCGCTGTGAGTGGCGGAAGCATGGGTGTGGGAACGAAAAATGTGGTTTACGACCTCAAACAATTAACGCAGGTTATTTCTGAAATAAGAAATGGTTACAGAGGGTGGAATCTCACGATCGATGGCATTATCGCGGAAAAATATATTGCAGGCAGAGAGTTTACAGTGTTGATCAGCGGGTCTTGTGATAAACCAAAGTCTGCACATATTTTTCCTGCAGTAGAAAGGGTTTTTCACCCTTCTCTTCCGCCGGATCAGCGTTTTCTTTCCTTTGACAGGCTTTGGGAAATTTATGAAGAAGAAACCTCGATGCCCGGTCAGGACAATTTTTATGAGTACGCTGCGGTTGAGCAATGTTTACAGGATGAATTGAAGGGTTTAAGCTGGGCTGCATTTTGTTCTACCGCTGGAAAAGGATATACAAGGGTCGATATCCGTCAGGATGAAAAAACGGGAAAGCTTTTTGTTCTGGAGGTAAATGCGCAGTGCGGTATCAGCGAAGATGAAAACTATACGTCCATAGGAGCCATACTCAGGTTTTCCGGCACCAGCTTTCATGAACTGATTCAGGAAATTATCCGGGATGCTAACCAAAGGGCTGTAACAAAACCAAATCTTGTAAACGTCGCTCAAAATAAAAAAGCAAGAGCGTAATGAAGGGGTTGAAAATCTGTGTGCTTTTACCCGATTACAGTACCACTACTGTGGATTACCAGTATTATGATCCGCCGAGAGATCTTTCAAAGCTGCTGCCTGAATGTTCTTTTACAACTGTTTTTCTTAATAAACTCACTACCTACCGCCAACTCAAAGACCTATCTAAACAGCACTTCGACATCTATATAAATCTTTGCGAAGGATATCTGGAATGGGAAGTTCCATCTGTTGAGGTTCCGTATTTTTTGGAACTCCTTGGTCTGCCGTTTACGGGGCCAACATCTTTATTATATGATCCGGAGAAAACGCTCATGAAATATGTTGCCTTTACCCAGGATGTATTAACACCAGCACATACCTTACTTAAAACAACAGATGAACTGGAGAAGCAGGTAGCTTCATTGAACTATCCGATGTTCGTAAAGCCTGCTAAAGCGGGAGATAGTCTGGGTATAAGCGCTGCTTCAAAAGTTTCGAATAGTTCAGCACTCAGATACCAGGCAGAGGAAATATTAAAAGAATTCGATGAAGCTCTGGTTGAAGAATATATTTCCGGAAGAGAGTTTACGGTATTGGTGCTCGCTGATCCGGAAGATTCTGCCAAGGTTATTTCATTTACACCTGTTGAATATATTTTTCCGGAAGGATTCGATTTTAAGACCTATGAATTAAAAACATCTTCCCTGCATCCCGATTCAAATATTAAACTGGAGGATAAAGAATTATCGCAACGAATCAGAACCGCTGCAGAAAAAATATTTCGTGGCTTTAACGGTTCCGGTTATGCGCGTATGGATTTCAGAATGGATGCGAAAGGCAATTTGTTTTTTCTGGAAGTTAATTTCACCTGTTCTGTTTTTTATGAAAATGCGTACGAAGGTTCTGCTGATCACATTCTAAATAACGACCCGATTGGAAAATCCGGTTTCCTTGAGCTTATCATTAAAGAGGGGCTTTCACGATATCGCAGAAAGAAAAAATGTTATGACATGAAGGGCAATGCGATTTCCGGTTATGGAATTTACGCGAACCGCGATATTCGAAAAGACGAAATCATTTTTAAAGGAGAAGAAAGATCGCAAAGAATTGTTACCCTTGATTATGTGAAGCGTAACTGGAATGAAGATCAACAACGGGATTTCAGACATTATGCATATCCTATCGGTAATGACGTATACATTCTATGGTCGGATAATGCCCGTGACTGGGCGCCACAAAACCATTCCTGCTCACCAAATACTGCGTATGCTGGTTTGAATGTAATTGCCCTTTGTGATATTCCGAAAGGTGAAGAACTGACTCTGGATTATGCGGAACTACTGGATCACACTGCTGCGGTATTTAACTGTAATTGTAACTCAGCTGCATGCCGGGGAGAAATCAAGGGTAGAAAGATCGCTGTGGATTAATATTCCTGATTTTGAAAGATCAATATGTCATCGCCTGCCAGTTCAACATATCCTACATCATAAATAATACTTGCCTGTTTCCCGTTAGATAAAACTTTTACTTCAGTACAATACCGGGTTTGAAATCCGAGAAATATTAATTCTGAAGTTTTAAGTTTCAATAGCTGTTGTTCGCCAAGAAGCTGCAAAATGATTCTGCGGTTTTTTTGCAAAGCATTATTTATTACTCGCACTGAAGAAGGCAGCGTGTAATGATAATTGTGATAGGCTGTCCGGCAGGTATCATCACAAAAACGTTTATCAGATCTTCCTCTGATTTGCATTCCACATTGCTGACATAAGCGGTGAGGTGCTTGTATTTCCATATCAGCAAGTTTGAAAATTAACTTCTGTTATAAAATTTTTCGAAGCTGTTTAATTCTTTCACGTGAGGAAGGTTTTCAGCTCAGCGTTGCGTCTGGTTAAACAGCAATAATCGATTTTAAACGGATATTATCCTGCTGTCTTTTACAACGACTTCCATATTTGCATCATAAAGTTTTTGTGAAACTCAAATTCAAAACAAATGTCTATGTATGCATTAAAAAACAAGGTCCAGCTTATTGGCAATCTTGGGAACGCTCCTGAAATAAGGACAACCGATTCAGGAAAAAAACTGGCAAAATTTTCTGTTGCGACAAACGAGATCTACAGGAGCCAAACAGGGGAAAAAATTAAGGAGACCCAATGGCACAACCTGATCGCCTGGGGAAAGGTCGCGGATATCGCAGAAAAGTATCTGCTCAAGGGAACTGAAGTAGCTATTGAAGGCAAACTGGTAAACCGGAATTACATCGATAAGGAAGGAAACAAAAAATATGTGACTGAAGTACAGGTCAATGAGTTGCTGTTGCTGGGAGCAAAGCCTGAAAATTAAACCGGCAGTTATTCCTTTATATATGGATGGTGCGGCGGGTGGCTGCCTTCTGGGTCTGGCGGCTACCTGCCAAAATCATCCTGCAGACGAACTATATCCGATTCATCACTGGGATTTTCGGGATCGGTATGCATCCAGATCTCCGCAACAATACCCCAATCTGTTGTACCGATCAACCGGTGGCGCTCTCCCTGCTTCAATTTTACTACATCTCCAGGCTTCAACTCTTTGCGGTCTGTCTCATCATCCGTGTCACTAACTACTACAGCTGCCGTACCCTCTATCAGTTTCCAAATCTCAGCACGGCGATGATGGTACTGCCAGCTTAACTTTTTACCTGGTTCTACCAATAAAATCTTCGGACTAAGCTTTCCTGAAGACAAAATCTCTCCCGCATGCTGTTCCGGAAAAAATGTATTAATAAAGGCAGTAGCGTTTTTTTCACTTATAACGTAGAAGCCGCCCCATGGCCGGGCATCGTCCTGGCTTTCCACCGTAAGTTGCTTTTGAGCCAGCATTAGCTTTACTTTTTCGAAAATCTCCTTTCTGTTCATAACATATTATCTTCCCATATAAACCATAAGTATCTGAACATCACTTGGATTTACTCCAGAAATCCTTGATGCCTGGCCCAGGGTCCGGGGCTGTATCTTTTTGAATTTTTGTCTGGCCTCGGCGCTTAAAGATACCAGTTTCTCATAATTGAAATTGTCAGGAATAGCCAAATGCTCCAGTTGGCTCATTCTTTCTACCAGATCCTTTTCCTTTTGAATGTATACATCGTACTTAAGCTGAATATCCGCCTGTTCAATAGATTCATTATCAAATGGTTTCATTAAATCTTTCACGGAATCAGCAGAATGACAAATATCAAGAATCGACACGGATGGTCTTAAGATTACCTGTGATAATTTTTGATTAGCCTGAAGAGGCGCCGATCCTATTGATTGGAGGTAGGGATTAATTACACCTGGTGTAAGAACAGTGCTTTCCATGATTTTCTTTACTTCCTCCACTTGATTTTTCTTTTTCAGCAGGTTTTCCATTCTTTCCTGACTAGCGAGTCCCAGCCTATAACTTTTTTCCGTTAGCCGCAGGTCTGCATTATCCTGCCGGAGCAGGGTTCTAAACTCGGCTCTACTCGTAAACATCCGGTAAGGCTCTTCCGTACCCTTATTTATGAGATCATCAATGAGTACACCAATATAAGCCTCGCTTCTTTCTAATACGAACGGGTCCTCGTCTTTAGTCGCCAGATGAGCATTCATTCCGGCCATCAAACCCTGGCATGCTGCTTCTTCATAACCTGTAGTTCCGTTGATTTGCCCGGCAAAAAACAAGTTTCGTATAAGCTTGGTCTCCAGGTTGAACTTTAGCTGTGTGGGCGGAAAATAATCATATTCTATCGCGTATCCTGGTCTGAACATTTTGCAATGTTCAAATCCCGGGACTTTGCGCAGGGCATCGAGCTGGGTCTTTTCTGCAAGGGAGGTAGAGAAGCCGTTTACATATATCTCTACGGTGTTCCAGCCTTCAGGTTCTACAAATAACTGATGTCGATCTCTTTCTGCAAACCTGCTAATCTTATCTTCAATGCTCGGGCAATACCGGGGACCAGTACCCTGAATCCTTCCCTGATACATGGGGCTAGATTCAAAACCCTGTTTTAAGATATGATGCACTTCTCCTGAAGTGTAAGTTATCCAACAGGAAAGTTGCTGATCAGGCTTTATCCTCGGCTTTTCGAGGAAACTAAACCCTACCACCTCGTTGTCCCCCTCCTGTTCTTCCATTTTGCTGTAATCCAGGCTTCTACCATCAATTCTGGGCGGGGTTCCTGTTTTTAGCCGGCTACTTTCAAAACCAAGACTTACGAGCTGTTCGGTGATACCGGTCGAGGCTTTTTCAGCTACACGGCCTCCGCCAAAATTCTTTTCACCGATATGGATCACCCCGTTCAGGAAGGTGCCGTTTGTTAGGACAACTGATCTGGCCATTATCTCGTGACCCAGACCTGTGACTACTCCTTTAACCATCCTGTCCTTTATGATAAGGTGGCGAACCATATCCTGATAGAAATCGATATTCGGCGTTTCTTCCAACATTTCCCGCCAGGTGGATGCGAATAACATGCGGTCATTTTGTGATCTCGGGCTCCACATGGCAGGGCCTTTCGACTTATTCAACATGCGGAATTGAATCATACTTCTGTTAGAAACGATCCCGCTGTAACCACCTAAAGCATCTATCTCCCTGACTATCTGACCTTTTGCTATACCACCCATTGCTGGGTTACAACTCATCTGTGCAATAGTCTGCATGTTCATGGTTATAAGTAAGACCTTACTCCCCATATTCGCAGCTGCAGCTGCGGCTTCACAGCCCGCATGGCCAGCCCCCACAACAATTACATCATAATCAGGAAACATAGGTTGCAAAGTTAAGAAGAGGTTTCTCCCTTAAAAGTTAATCAGGTTCCACGTGGAACGTGATAGACGAAATATCATAATGTTTCACGTGAAACATATATTTTGAATTGTGTGATCCAGTCTGATTCCATAGTTCTTATCACGTCAATTTCTTCCGACGTTTTATCGCCGTAACCAAACACATGAAGTGTACCATGAAATATCACCCTTAAAATTTCATTGCTAAAAGACACGCCTTCTATTCGTGCATTCTCTCTCACTCTTTCCGTACTGATATATAACTCTACAGCCTCATCCAATCCATAGTCGAAGGTGATGATGTCTGTTAAATAATCATGCTGTAAAAACTCTCTATTGATTTGTAAAAGCTCATCGTCCGAGCAGAAAATAATGTTCAAAGCACTACGCTCTATTTTGGCAATCTTAAATTGTTTAGTAATGAAACTCTTCAATAAGATTCTGTTTCGAAGCGTAGGAGGCGTGTGGAAGAAGAATATTTTCATGTTTTTCTAATCTCGAAATTAACCACTGTCAGGTTGAATTAGATTTGCATTTAACAATGAAGAGAAAGCTTTCAGAGGTAGCAGCAGGCGAGACAGTTCTCATAGATTCTTTTGAATCGGATGATATCTTCCTGAAACTGATGGAGATGGGTTTTCTCCCAGGAGAAAAGGTAACTGTGGAGCAAATCGCTCCATTCCGCGATCCTATTTCCATATCCGTTGCAGGATACCGGCTCAGTCTCAGATTAAATGAAGCTCAACATATACTCGTTTCCGAAGTTTAAATAATGCGCATTGGATTATTTTTTGGTTCATTCAACCCCATCCACCACGGTCATTTAATTATTGCCAGCCACATCATCCAGGAAAATCTGGTAGATGAGGTGTGGTTTGTGATCTCCCCTCAAAATCCGTTTAAAAATCAATCAAGTTTATTAAACGAAAATCACCGTCTCTACCTGGCTCAGGAAGCTATAGAAGGCGCAGATCAACTGAGGGTGAGTAACATTGAATTTAAATTACCCCGGCCCTCTTACACAGTGGACAGCATGGCGTACCTCCGTGAAAAATATCCTTCACACAGGTTTTCAATTTTAATGGGCAGCGATGGTTTTGAGAATCTTCCCAAATGGAAGAATGCTACTCACCTGATCAAAAACTACGCTTTCATTATCTACCCACGCAAAGATCATCCGGTAACTGATAACCACGGAGCCAATATACAGGTAACAAATGCGCCACTGATAGAAATTTCGTCTACTCGTATACGTGAGTTAATCAGAGAGAGAAAATCTATACGGTATTATGTTCCTGAATCCGTCAGAATTGCGATTGAAAAAAATATGTTTTATTATAACCGTTCAGAAAATCCAGCCGAGTAAGAGTACCACAAAAACGATTAGCGGTGCGGGGAGCCGGGTAAACCTGAGGGCAGCAAAAACAAATCCAATGATGGCAAGATAGATCCATCCTGTTGAGCCCGCTGTAAACGGATGTATATCTTTCAACAGGTATAACAAACCTGCCCACATGAATCCAACTACTATCGCATTGATCCCTTCCATGGCGCGATACACAACCACATATTTTTTAAGGTAAGTCCAAACAGGAAAAAAAAACAAAACAAGTAAAGCACTGGGCAGGAATAAGGCCACGGCTCCAATAACAGAACCCAAAGCCTGCATGACTTTTCCCTCTTCTCTTAATGCCAGTCCACCAATATAGGAACCTACAGAGAATGTGGGACCGGGAATTGCACGAACAATTCCATAACCTGTTAGCAAATCATTTTTTGACAGCCGTATGGCGCCGGGATTCTTAATTGCATTTTTTGAATTCGGGCGGGCAACATACTGATCGAGCATCATCGGTAACAATACATCGCCACCTCCAAATACAAAACTTCCAAACCGGTAAAAATTTTCAAAAAGGTTGAAAGCTTTCCTGTGTTCCCAGTTGTTTTTTCTTGCTGTTTCACTCAATAATCCCGCGATCGCGAACATCAATACAAAGAGCCAGATATTCGTCCATCGAATATGCTTTGGCCTCACCACTTCTTTTTCCGGAATTCGTCTGCTGCTGATATTGGTAACTGCGCCACCCAATAAAATAAGGATGGGAAACACCCAGGGTGTTTTAAATAAAATATAGGTTACCGTTGTAGACAGTAACATCAATACAAATGTTATCAGATTTTTTACCGATATCTGAAAAGTACGCACTGAAGCATACATTAAAAAACCAATAGCAAGTGCCTCCACATATTTAAGCGGTCCTGCTGATAGATTCAATCCATGTTTAACAACGAAAAATGAAAATAACCCCATTAATATGCAGGCAGGCAAAAGCCAGATCAATAAGGTTAATACTGCCAATGTAACGCCGCCCCTTTTAAATCCGATGAGCGTAATTATTTGAGTGGAAGACGCACCAGGTAATAACTGACAAAAAGAATTATATTCCATCAACTCTTCTTCAGTTATATCTCTTCTCTTGTGAACAAATGATTTAAGCATCATGCCCAGGTGACCCTGAGGTCCGCCAAAAGCAGTCAGACTGTAAATCAATACAGATTTTAAAAAAGGAATATGTCTGAATAAATACAAGGGTTGAAGAATGCTCGGAAGTTAACGCAAATCACTAATTCATCAGGCGATTTTCTTCAGCCCTCACCAAATCGGTTCGGTAAAATCTTTTCTTAATTTATAAGCCGTAATATGCACTGATCTCTAGCATACGGTCAATAGGTTTCTTCGCCTTCAGGCGCAACTCTTCGTCCATAGTGATCTCAGGCAGTTCGTATTTCATACAGAGATAAAGTTTCTCCAGCGTATTTAATTTCATATACGGGCAATCGTTGCAGGCGCAGGCATTATTCGGCGGGGCGGGAATAAATGTTTTTTCCGGACTGGCCTTTTGCATCTGATGTAAGATTCCGGTTTCTGTAGCTACTATAAAACTCCGCGCATCCGACTCCCTGCTATATTTTAATAAACCGGTTGTACTTCCGATAAAATCAGCAACAGCGAGCACTGGTTCCTCACATTCGGGGTGTGCGATTATTTTCGCTTCGGGATGCCGGAGTTTAAGCCTGGTTATTTTTTCCAGACTGAATATTTCATGAACCATACAGGCTCCATTCCAGAGCACCATGTTTCTTCCCGTTTTTTTATTGATATAAGCCCCAAGGTTCCTGTCGGGTGCAAAAATGATGGGTTGATCAGCCGGAAGACTTTCAACGATTTTCTGGGCATTGGAAGACGTACAAATGATATCACTCAGTGCCTTCATCCCCGCACTGCAGTTTATATAAGTAATAACAATATGATCCGGATGTTTTTCTTTGAATTTTTGAAACAGCTCCGGCGGTGCAGAATCACTAAGTGAACAGCCGGCATTCAGATCCGGTAACAAGACCTTCTTCGTTGGATTTAGAATCTTCGCTGTTTCTGCCATAAAATGCACACCGGCAAAAACGATAGTATCTGCACTGGTTGACGCAGCTGCCTGCGAGAGCCCAAGACTATCCCCTATGTAATCAGCCACATCCTGTATATCCGGCTCCTGATAATAATGCGCAAGCAGCACAGCATTTTTTTCTTTTTTCAGTTTTTCAATTTCAGCGAACAGATCCAAGGTTGGATCCAACTCTATATCGAGAAAGCCTTTTTGCTTCACCAGTTCTTCATTGTTGATATCTGCCGTAGTATTCATTAATATTATTTATTTATAAAAAGCCCTACTATTATTATGACTGTGAATTAGTGGAAAGAAAATTCCGAACGCTATTGTAAAATTAGAAAAATTGACTCGCTAACAGGGTTTCCACCTGTTATCAACAACCAAATAGTAAGAAGGTTTCTTTTAATATCTGTTGTGGAACCAGCTTAACTGGAGATTTATGAGAATGGATTCACATCTGTGGATTAACAGGCCCGTGTAAAAAAATTTCCGGCCTTCGGCCATAGCAAAATGTGAATTCATTTTTTAAAAGTTGAATCGGCGATTTAATGGTTGGAAGAGGCAAATAGCCAAGAGAAATCTATGCCTTATTTTTCCTCAAAGATCAATGTCAAAAAGAACAGCTATCCACATAATTTTTGGTTTATTCAGCCCTGATGTGAAAATCCATCCCAGCCCTGAAAAAACCAGAAATATCCTACGGTTTTGAAACGGCTAAATTGCTTGTCCAATCTGATTTTTGGCGCTTTTCCACAATTTGTTAATATTCTTTTTTACCCTATTTTTGCCGTCCAAAATTTAAAGACCAACATGCAAATTATCCAGAGCATTCGGGAAAAAGGTGCGGCGATAGTAATTATTGTAATAGCCCTGAGTTTGATCGGGTTTATCCTTATGGACGCCCGCCAGGGGGCCAGCAGCGGATTCTTCGGTTCTTCTTC
>JAEWDG010000222.1 GCA_023390215.1 Bacteroidota bacterium
ATTCAGGCCTCCGCACTTAAGATCGTAAACGATATGATGGCGCCCTTGCATATCGATGGTGAACCGGCGGAGACCGCAAAAGAATTCGATATACGGATCATTCCTTTAGCACTGAATCTGCTGCAGCCCCGGAACTAAGCATTTGCTTTAGTGTGCGGATGGTTTTACGGTTGATCTCTGCATTGAACGCATTTTTTACATCCCTTTTTTCCCTCGCTGTAAGATGAAAATTCAGCACCGCTCCTTTTTCAGGCTTCTCAGGCATATACATGATCGCGTATTTGCGGATTTTAAATCCGGAAGAATCCTGCGACAGATAATTAAAGAGGTCTGCCTGTGCATAATCCTGGAGTTTGAACCAGTTGTGTTGCAGCATGGTGGCTGGTGTAACCATCATATCCGTAACCGTACGGGGTTCAAAAGGAAGTTGCCAGTTATCCATTACACGGTCGCGCAATTGGAGTATTACCACGCCTGATGTATTCTCTTTCAGCCAGTCGCCAAATACATCTATAAATCGCAAAGAAGTCTCCATTCCGTAGTTGTCTCTCAGCCCTGCGTCCATTACATCGATGACGGGTTCAGTAGGAAGCCAGACGTTGGGAAGCACATAAGGGAAAGTTGCATTCATCCTCAACGCCGTTAAAACCCGGAGGTTTTGAGGTTGCAGATCATGAAAAAAAGAATTGAAGTCAACTGCATCAGGGTTTGAAAGGCTGTCGGTTTGAAGGTTGGCGGGCTTCATCATAAAACTCATGGGCTGCGTACCCATCACCATCTTTCTGCCGTCTAACGTAACAACTGAATTATAAATGATCAAAGGCACCTGCGCAGCAGCTTCGGAAGATGCCAGGTCTTTCATCTGCTTATTCAGTAATCCGGATGTATTATCCGATAACTTTTTTTCAAAGGCATAGCCCCGGTCCTTTACATACTGAAATCCATCCACTTTAAATCGCTGTGCTGGAGAAAATATATCTCTTGCGATCATAGATGTAAACACCGGATTCAGAAGGTCTCCCGCAATATTATCTGCATATTTTTCCGCCGCAATATTCATACTGCTGTCGAAGAGCTTTTCCCTGTATAATTCCCTGTAATAGCTGGCAGCCAGCATCCCGCCACTTGCACCGCTGATCAGGAAAGTATGCTGCATCAGCTTATTGTTGGTAATACTGTCCATTTTCTGCAATGCATTCATAACAAAAGCAGCACTGCGTAAACCACCACCGCTCACATTGATAAAACAGATCACAGGTTTCGCTTCATTCTGTTTGAGCTTCCACCGGTTTAATATGGCGATCATATTCTTTTTATCCGCTTCAACTTTTAACGGAGAACAGATGGATTGCAGCGACTGTTTACTGTATTGGGGGCGCTTATCCTTATGCGTGTAATCGATACCGTAAGCTTTGTTGCGCGGATCAATCACCTCATTTTTATATAGCACATTGATGGCAAGTATAAGAACAATAGCAGCAGGTAAACTCCAGCTTTCCAGGAAATAGGTTAACGCGCCTATCACGGCTATCAGGATCGCGAAAAATACAAGGATACTTGCTGCAGCGGGCATCTCGAAATAAGAGTTGTCCAGCAGAAATCCCACAGCAATAAGAAACAGGAAAGCCAGCAAAATACTGGCAATGGCAGCAAGGTGATGGTGTTTAAATATCGTGTCAAGAAAATCCTGCCGGTAATGGCTAACATTTCTCGCCTTTCGCAGTCGCATTCTGCCACTGAAAAACACACTTACTTTCAGTCCAAACCCGTCTTCCACATATCGTTTGTTAGAAAATTTTTTATTAAACAGTTCCGGGTTATTGATGATGGGCGCCATTGTGCGAACAATGGTTTTATCGGCGCCAAAAAAATAAGCAAGTGAGATGGCTAACAGCAATAAAAATCCAAAACTGATGCCGCTGATCACTCCGAGGATCTCCGGTATCGTCATTAACTCCCTGTATTCAGCAAAATCATAGAGCCGTATATAATAGAACAACATAAAGAATAGGGGAAAAAGGGCGTTGTTCATACAATACTTCAGAAACGGATTATGTGTGGCTGCCAGGAATTTGAATCTTTTGCTGTGCATGATGAAAGTGGTAACATTCCAGCTCATCACAAAGACGCCAAAGGCCACACCCACGAACATCGCGCCCATAAAATTGACCGAACCCAGGTATTCAGGCACAAAGAACAACGCATCCGCGCCGTAATGCTTCATAAAATCTCCATTGATCGTGCTCACAAGAATAAACCAGAACAGCAGAAGGACCTGATATTTACGAAAATGCAAAATGAAGAGCTGGACCGGGAAAGAATAATAAAAGTCCGTAAGAAACCTCTTCATGAGCAAGCGCTTGAGACTATTGTAAGATACTACAAATCACCACAGTAAAACGAAGGAATCCGGTAGAGATTGTATCAGGCCTGAAGCCTTGACTTAAAGATCAGATAACAAATCTGAGTGATTCCGAGGCTGGCCAGCAGAAGATGCGTGGGTTGCGCCCAGGCCGGGAAATCAAAATAAGACAGTACGATGCCGGTAACCATGCTAAGTATAATCAGCATTAATAAATACAGTGAAGGCATTTTTAACCCTTGCAGCTTTCTCAGGTTCCACCATATCCATCCCGCGCCGATTAACAACAACCATGAAAAACTTCTGTGAATGAGAAATACCAAAGGCTGGTCTGATAACCAGGTTTCCCTGCCTGTATAATCCAATGATTTTGAAACATCATCGATATGCATACGTACTGTAGTTCCCAGCGACGAATGAACCAACATCAGCAAAAGAAATGCATAAAGTAGCTTTTTTATTGATGGACTAACGATGACCTTTCCCCATTGATGATAACATTCTGTAAGCAGCGCTGCCTGTATAACTGTAAGAACCAAAGCAAATAACAAATGAACGGTTATGCTCAGGTGTGCAAGATTTAAGCGCACCACGATTGCCCCGAAAAGCCCGGTGAGGATG
>JAEWDG010000241.1 GCA_023390215.1 Bacteroidota bacterium
TCATCAACAAAACTATTTTCAACGAGTTGGAAATACGTTTCATCAGCAGGAATCCAGTTGAACCGCGAACGCTGTGTTTTGTCTTTTGTAATTGAAATTAGCCTGGGACGATTCTTACTTGCGGTAGCTGCAGCGATCTTGAGCGTGATATTTTGCCATACATCGGTTTTTACTTTGAGCGTTACTGGTTCATACCCATCTTTCGTTACGGTAATGGAATCATAGAGATTATTCATGGTGATGCCAAACCCACCGGTGGTACCCGAATAAAAATACGCTTTGGCTGAGTGAACAAAAATCCGGGCATTCTGAATAGGTGCGTTTTTCTCATCTTTGATTTCTCCGCGCATATAATATTGCGCCTGTGTGGAAACACAAGAAAAAATAATAAGCAGATATATGGCAAGTCTTCTCAACCCGATAATTAACTTATCAAATGCGGTACAGATCAGGCCTCGCTGTCTAACTGGTACACCTCTTTCAGATTGCGTCCGATTCCATCGAAATCCAGACCATAACCTACAAGAAACTTGTTTGGCACACTGAAACCCAGATAGTCAATATGAATGGGAAATACAGTTGCTTCAGGCTTATGCAGAAAGGTTGCAATTTTCAGCGAAGCCGGATGCTGGCCTTCCAGTTGAGGAAGAAATTCACTCAACGTCTTTCCCGTGTCTACAATATCTTCTACAATTATAACGTGACGGTCTTTCAGCGACTGATCGAGTCCGATGGAAGTAATTACCTGCCCGGTACTACGCGTTCCTTTATAAGAAGCGAGTTTGATAAAACAGATTTCCGCTTCGATTGTAATCTCTTTGAACAGATCACTGGCAAACATGAACGAACCATTCAGAATTGCGATAAATAAAGGCTTTCTGCCTTCATACTCGCTGCTTATTTGTTTTCCCAGAATGGAAATTTTTACGGCGATCTGATCCGCAGTTAAATACGGTATAAAATTTTTTCCATTAACCTGGATGGATGACATAAGCAGTTATTATTTCGCGATAATGATTTCCTGGCCGGGCTTTAAGTCGTCGGAACTTAGCTGATTCCAATCCCTCAAATCCTGTACAGAAACGTTGTATTGCCTGGAGATGGAATATAAGCCTTCTTTTTGTTTCACCTGATGTATCCTGGTTAGAGAAGTTTTTGAAACATTTATAATGGATGCATGTCCGGGCCTTAACCATATTCGTGTTCCCGGCCGTAGCACTGCTGTTTCCGGCAGGCCGTTAAAGTCCATCAATGATCCCAATTGAATCGCGTTCATTTGCGCTATCCAGTATAAGCTTTCGTTTCCCGAGGTTGTATAACTGTCCCGATTACCTTCTTTTTTCTTCTTTTGTAAAAAGATCCATTGTTCATCTTTGAGCAGCCCGTCCTTTTTGAGATCATTATAATCAAGCAGATCAGATAATCCGATCTCATATTCCGTTGCAATAGCGAGCAGGGAAGTTCCCGCCGGAACATAAATTGCTTTCAATCCATTGAATAAAGTTTTTCCGGATTTAATAGAAGCGAGGTTTTGCTTCATGTTCATTTCAGTGTATTGAACCGGTTTGATAACCTGCTCTTTCGGCTCTTCATTTAACTCAGCCTGTTTGGCCAGGTCGATTACAGGGTTTCCGTTGCGGTCCAGATCATACTGTTGCAGGTTGTATCTTTCGATATTCCGTATCAGGATGTCCGGATATTTTGGATTTGTTGCATACCCTGCCTTTTTTAAACCATAAGCCCAACCTTTATAGTCGTTGGGCGCAAGTTCAAACAAAAAAGCATAGCGGTTACTTCCCCTTAAAAAATTACTGTGGTCGCGGTAGCTGTCGGCAGCCGTATTATACACACGGAAACATTCTCCCGGCGCATCATCATCGTGTGAAACCGATGGACCCGTCCAGTTGCTTTTACATTTTATCCCGAAATGATTGTTTGATTTTTTTACGAGGATGCTGTTTCCATTTTCCGTTTCCAGGATTCCCTGAGCTATTGTGATGGATGCCGGAATACCGGAACGCTTCATTTCTTCGATGGCGATGTCTTTATACGCAGAGATATATTCTTCTACAGACATCTGGGCCCTGGCGATAATCCCGGAAGCCAGGAACAGGCCAAAAAACAAGATTCGCTTCATTTGGATATTTCTCATTATTATAATTCAGGTCATCCGGTTCAGATGAGAAGAATCTATTTTTTTCGGATCAATAAAAGTCCGTCTCTAACGGTTAGCATCACCTGCTCTACTCTTTCATCAGCCGCCACGTGCGCATTAAAAGCCTGGATAGCTTTGGCATTCTTACCTTTCACTTCCTCTTCCAGCACCTGGCCATGAAAAAGAACATTGTCGGCCAGTATCCAGCCCCCACTATTCACTCCTGGCAAAGTTAGTTCGTAATATTCAATATAGCCAACCTTATCCGCATCAATAAAAACCAGATCCCAGCCGTCTTCAAGGGTGGGAATAATGGATGTTGCATCGCCTGTATGAAGATGGATCCTGGAACCAAGGTCAGAACGATTAAAAAATCCGCGCGCTATCTCTGCATCTTCTTCCCGCAATTCAATGGTATCCAGTCGCCCCCCTTCCGCTAAGCCTCTCGCCAAACATAAGGCACTGAACCCGGTAAAGCTTCCAATCTCCAGTATTTTGCGAGGTTTTAACAATAATGAAATCATTTCAAGCAGCTTTCCCTGAACAAAGCCACTGTGCATGTGTGCATGCGGATGATTGGTGAGTGTAAAAGTTTCGTTTTCCTGAAGCAGTTTATCAAGCGGACTTGTATACTTAGCCGCGTAAGCCTCTGCCCGTTCATTAACCAACTGCATATAATTTCGGTTTAGATGAAGGCTTTGAAATTGCCGCCAGGCCGAGGAAGGTAATGATCCCGTTGATCAGCAGAATTTCGATCCCGATCTGATAACCGCCAAAAATATCTGCAGCATTCGTTTGAAGAAAATAACAGATCACCGGGCTTGCAACAGCGATCAGGCTGACTGTCCAGGAATTGGGCAGATCACGTTTGGTTATTATCCCGAATGCGAAAAGCCCCAGCAGCGGCCCGTACGTATAGCCGGCCAGGTCGAGTATTTTATCGATAATTGAACGGCTGTTGATCTCGCGGAAAATCAAAATACATATAAAAAATACGATGGTCATACTGAGGTGCACAATCAGCCTGATGCGTTGCTTTTGCTTTTCCGATGCATTCATCTGACGCATGCCAAGAATATCAATACAAAACGAGGAAGTAAGTGCGGTTAATGCTCCGTCAGCAGAAGGGAATAAAGCTGAGATCAACGCAATAATAAAAATCACGCTCATAAATGAGGGAATATGTTCAAATAAACCGAGGGCCACAGAAGGAAAAAGATTATCACCCGTAAGGTTGATGTTGCCATGGTAAAAACCAAATGCGCCGGTTTGTGCGCTGAATTCAGCTCCGTGATTATATGCGTACAGGTAAAGCAATCCACCTAATAAAAGAAAGATCAGGTTAACGATCACCATGATCACACTGAAGGTCATCATGTTTTTTTGAGAATCGCCCAGTGTTTTCACACTAATATTTTTTTGCATCATTTCCTGATCAAGCCCGGTCATACCTATGGTAATAAATGCACCTCCGATTATATGTTTCAGAAAAAATGATTTGCTGTTTATATCGGTATTAAACATGCGGGTAAGGCCTTTCATTTCCATTTGATCAACCGCTTCACCCAGGCCGATGTGCATATTGGAAAGTATATAATAAACGAAAACGATCAGCCCGGTGATCATAAGGAAAGTTTGGAGTGTGTCTGTATATACAATTGTTTTCACACCACCTTTGAATGTATAAAGCAGGATCATTATCAGAACAACAAGCACTGAGATCCAGAAAGGGATGTTAAGCTGAGCAAGAATAAAAATATGGAGGATGTTTACTACCAGGTAAAGCCTTGCGGTTGCGCCCACCGTTCTTGAAAGTATAAAAAATGAAGCACCGGTTTTATATGCCCAGTTACCAAAGCGCTGATCCAGATAATTATAAATTGAAGTGAGGTTCAACCTGTAATACAGGGGTAAAAGAATAAAGGCAACAACAAGGTAGCCCAGGAAATATCCGATCACCACCTGAAAGTAAGCAAGGGCATTGGGCATCGCGCCCAGTTTCGACAAATTGCCGACGCTGCCCGGCACACTCACAAATGTTACGCCGCTGAGAGATGTGCCGATCATTCCAAAAGCAACCAGTTTCCAGTTCGAATTCCGGTTTCCGATAAAGAATGATTCATTATTCGCGTTGCGGCTGCTGTACCATGCAACAATAAAAAGAAGAACAAAATAACCAACTACAAAAGCAAGCAACACCTGTGGCGACATAGTGAGGGTTTAATGTAAAAATAAGATTGAATTCCGAGAAAAGTTTGGAACATTGCGCTAAACAAAACGAATGCAAATCTTGTCCATCGCCGTTTTCTGCGGCAGCAAAACCGGCCTGAATAAATTATTTACAGAACATGCGTATAAGTTAGGAGAGATTTTAGCTGAACACCGCATCACCGTTATTTACGGAGGAGGAAGAAGAGGACTGATGGGAACTATTGCAGACGGCGCTTTGTCAAAACAGGGAAAAGTGATCGGCATCATACCAAAATTACTGTTGGATACCGAACATCAGCATGATGAAATTACAGAACTTCAGATTGTGGAAACCATGCATATACGCAAACAACTTCTTTATGAGAACTGCGATGCTGCAATCATTCTGCCAGGTGGTTTCGGAACGCTGGATGAAGTATTCGAAATGCTTACCTGGAATCAGTTGGATATTCACAACAAAAAAATACTCTTTTTAAACAGCGGAGGATTTTATGATCATCTTATCGCTCACATCCAACATATGGAAAATGAAGGATTTCTTTATGGCAGCTTTACAGAAAAAGCCACAGTTATTTCATCGCCTGAGGAGATCATACCCTATATCACTTAGAATAAGCCTCCCCCCTGAAATAAAGGAATCTGAACACCTGCCCTGATGATGGGAAGTGTATTTACACGGCCACTTGAGACGGTTTCCGTATATGGAGAATGCGGCCGGCGCAATACATCGAACGAAAGAGAAATATGATAAAACAGGCTACCGCTGCCTTCTCTCCCTCCTGCATAACCTGCACCTACGAGCATACTGGGAACTGTATGTTTTTCTTTTTCCATCGGGCGGCCAACAGGATATAATTTTTCTGTTTGAAAATTTATTTCGCCCTGTGCCTGAAGAAATAAAAATTTGACCGGATAAACTTTTACAAAAGCGCCTGGCCCGAATATGGTTTGTCTTAACCGGTCATCAGAATAATAATAATTGTTGTACTGATCCACATAGGTCACATGGTTATTGGAAGCATAGGTGAAATTCACCACAACACCTGCATCAAGCCAGTTAGTTAGGCTATACCCGAATACAGGACTAATACCACCAACGAAACTGCTGTTCGCGAAAGATAACTGGAGCCCACCTCCGGTAAAAAGATTTTCTTTCCTGAAACCGCCTTTACGATCGTTATCAACAGGCTTCATTTCCTGGTCTTGTGCGAAGTTTCTTTGCGATACAAACAGCACCAGCATCAAACAGATCTTTTTCATAGCTTATATTAATCGAATATTTTACCCGCGTTCAAAATATTATGAGGATCAAACAATTTTTTTATTCCACGCATGAGGTCAAGATCCCTCCTGGTAAACATCAGGGGCATATATTCTTTTTGGATCAGACCTATACCATGTTCGGCACTAATGGTTCCTCCCAGAGATTTTACCAGCTCAAACAAAGCCCTGAGTGCAGGTATAATTTCCGGGTTGTTTAAACTATACGTACAATCCTTTTTTTTAATTCTAATATGCAGATTTCCATCCCCTGCATGGCCATACGCAACAGCTTTAAAATCGAACTTTCGCCCAAGTTCTTTAATACCGCGTATTAAGGCAGGAAGATGTGCCCTGGGCACCACCGTATCTTCTTCAATACTGTAACCATCGAGCTTTACGGCCTCGGCTACACGACGTCTCAGTTTCCAAAGCGCTTCTTTTTGAAGGGCATCATCTGCAAACAGAACTTCACCGCAATCGAACTTCGATAATAAGCTTGCAATTTCTTCCATCTCTGCCATCAGCGTTTCAGGATGATTCCCATCGAGCTCAATGATCAAATGTGCCTCGGTGCCTTCTGTAACCGGGACTGCATTGCTGCCCACAAATGCACTAACGATCTTCAAAGAATCAATCTCCATCAATTCAAGCGCACTGGGTGTGAACCCTGCTTTAAAGATAGCGCTCACAGCGGCACCTGCATTTTCCAAATTGTTAAATGGTACAAGCATGAGCAGGTCGTACCTGGGAAGCGGGATCAGTCTCAACACGATCTTAGTAACCAGTCCGAGTGTGCCTTCGCTTCCCACCAGCAATTGGGTAAGATTATAGCCGGTAGCGTTTTTTAAAACATTCGCGCCAGTCCAGATCACATCTCCGTTTGCAAGCACCACTTCCAGATTCAGGACATAATCTTTAACCACTCCGTATTTTACAGCTTTGGGACCACCGCTATTCTCAGCAATATTTCCACCGATAAAACAGGTGCCACGGCTATTGGGATCGGGAGGATAAAATAATCCTTTTTCTTTAACGGCATTTTGCAGCACTTCCGTGATCACACCAGGTTCGGTTGTCACCTGCATATTATCCTCGTCAATTTTCAGAATCTTGTTCATGCGATCGAAACAGATGACCACCCCTCCCAGATGAGGCAGGGCGCCACCACTCAAACCGGTTCCGGCACCCCGGGGCGTAACAGGGATAAAGTTTTCATGGCAGATCTTCATGATCGCAGAAATTTCTTCTGTTGTTTCCGGGCGGATAACAACGTCCGGCCAGTAGTGAAGGTTTTCGGTCTGATCACGACCGTAATCCTCCATGTTTTCTTTATCGAAATACAAAAAATCTTTGCCAACGATATTTGAGAAATCGGAAATAAATTCCAGCGCCGTTTTATTTGTAACAGTTGATCGTTCCACCATACCTGATATTAGGTGCAAACATCGTAAAACCAACGCAAGGAACGCAGGAAGAGCGTTAGAATTTAGGACAGAGTGCCTGCCGGTCAGTATTTTGCGGATAAAAACCGTTCTTAATCAGGTTAAATTCACTGGCGCCGCGGTAATTATTATAATTTTTTAAAGACGAAACGGTGATATCGTAACTGAAGGTGAACCGGATATTATTGATCTCCAGGCCGAGCATGGGTATTAACGCATCCTGGTAACGATAATACAAACCGGCAATTAATTGTTTTTCTCCCTGGTTTCCGAGGTTATAGTTCGCGTTCAGACCGCCCATAAAATCGATTGCTTTTGCCTGTGTGGTAAAATACATATTGGGGTTGACAATAAGGTTAGGATTAACTTTCAGCAACGCATTTACAAAAGCGATATGCCGCATTGGGATGCTGGCGTCAATGTCCTTTTTATCAAAGAAACTTTCTTTGGGTTTAATTACATGATGAATTGAGTAGCCTGCATTAATATAGATATACTCTCTTGGAAAATATGCGTAATTCATTCCCACCTGCATATCGAAATAACTCACGCTTGTATTGGTAAGTACCACTTCAGTAGGCAGGCTGTTATCAAAAAAATGTCCGTCGAACTGGTCGGGAAACTTTAATGCGTTGGGATCAATTCTTTTATTCGCCCAACCGAGATTAAATCCTGCACTTAACAAACTGCTCAGGCCGAGCATCTGGTGGTAGGCGAGTGATCCATAGAGTTTGGTGGATTGCAGGCTTCCACTCCCGGCTTTATCATTTAAAATCACAGCGCCGAGCCCCAGCCATCCATTCTCAAGGCGGTCTCTGAAAACCTGTGCATCCGCGAAGGCTGAAACTGTTTTATAAGGCACTGCCATGATGCTGCTCCACTGGTTACGGTAGCTTGCACCCAAACGGTAATCCGCATCGGGTATAAATCCTGTGTTCGCCGGATTCGTGGTGAGTGGTGAATTAAAAAACTGGGAGAAATGCAGATCCTGCGCACGGAGTTGTACCGCATGCAGCACGAACATCATTCCTAATATGCAGGTAAGTGTTTTCATTATCTTAATAAGGTTATATCCCCGGTCTTTCTCACTTTTTTTCCGTCTGTGAATTCAACATCTAACGTGTAGGTGTAGACGTCCATTGGCTGCAGTTTACCTTTATATGTTCCGTCCCAGCCCTGTTTCCTGTTGGTGGTTTGAAAGATCATCTGACCCCAGCGATTATAAATACGCCATTCCATCTTCCCAATTCCAAATCCTTTCACGTAGATGAATCCATTAATGCCGAATTTTCCTGGTGTGAACGCGTTTGGCACATCAAGCAGCGGCACGACTACCACCCGAACCGGAAGCCGGAAGGTATCAGAACAATTTTGCGCGTTAAAAGCAATTAATTCTGCGGTATACTGACCTGTGGCTATGTACTCATGAACAGGGTTTCTATCGGTTGAATTTTCCCCGTCACCAAAATTCCATTCAAAACGAACGGCATCGGCTGAGGAAAGATTGGTGAAGCTCACCGGAATGTTTGATTCCGGCGGGTTGGGCCCCCAGGTGAATTCTGCATGCGGCTTTGATACGACGTTGATGGTAAAATATGCAGACGTATCAATTTTGTTGCAAGTGTTTGTATCCTTTGCAACAAGATTTACAAGGTAAATCCCCGGCGTGCTGTATAGATGCGTGGGATTTTCTTCAGTTGAACTTTGGCCATCACCGAAATCCCAAATAAAATCGGTTCCCGCGAGGGAGTTGTTTTGAAATACTGCTTCATAGGGTGCGCAACCGAAGGACGGTGTTGAAAAAACCGCATCCACCACAGGGCTTATGCGCACATCTTTCGATAATGAATCCGGTGCATTACAGAATAAAGGATCGATCAGGTAAAGCGTCACTTTATAGGTTCCGGGTTGAGCATAGGTATGCACCCGCGGCGGAAGTTTATTGGAGGTATCTCGCGGAGAACCATCACCAAAATCCCAAACAAAAGTTCTGGGCCCAAACGAACCGGCTGGTACCGTTGAAAGGTTGTTGAACTGCATGGTAAGACTCTCGCAGGGCGGTAATTTTTGCCAGTTAAAATTCAGTATAACAGCATTATCCCCAACTTTAATGGTTTTGTAAGATGTATCGCGAATATTACAGGTGGCGCTGTCTTCGGAAATCAGCATAACCTGGTATAACCCGGCCGACGTAAATATGTGTGTAGCATTTGGTGCCGTAGTGACCGTGTCGGGGGAACCATCGCCGAAAGACCAGTAATAGGTCTTCCCTTTGAGCAGTGTATCACGAAAATTAACCGTAAGGGGAAGACAACCAGACGTGTCGCCGGTAACACCATTGATGGATGATTGAATAGCTGAACCAATGCCTGCAAAATTCATTTCGATTTTAATGGCTGCTTCATTACAACTCGCACTGCCGTTATTAGGAGACCAGGAACCTGGTGTAGTTGGAAACCTCACTCCTCCTCCACAATTTGCACATACGGCCTGGTAAATAATACCATTCTCGTCAAACCTGCTTGTTCCGCCATCCACATGATCGCCCAGACCCTGGAACTGACCGAAATGCGAACCAAATAATTGAGAAGTCGCGTTTTTTTCCAAAACAAAGAAATAGAAGTCAGCACCATCGGGTGCAGGAATGCCGGAAAGCGCATTCACCTCCGGTAATCCGCTTGTGTTACCCGTAGTGTATCCCTGGCTCACATTAATTCCACCGCCCCAACCAGACACATACACATTTTCGCACCGGTCTACCAGGAATGCAATGGGAGAGATATTTGGAACACTGGAATTTGTACCGAAAACAGTTGAATACACATAACCGGAGAGATCGGGTTGAAGCTTCGATATAAACTGTTTGCCTCCATTATTTCTGAATGCTGCATTGATGATGGGCCAGCTTCCGGTGGTGGTACCCATCACATATGGAAAACTAAACTTATCAAACTTCAATCCGTATACTAAATCTATCCCTCCTGTACCGAGGTAAGTTGTTTTTATAATTGATGATCCGTTAGGGGTAATGATGGTAACAAATCCATCTGCAGCATTCCCATTGAAAGTAGGGCTGATCACAGAAGTTCTATTTCCCGGAATATCCGCGCTGTTGGTTCCACCGGCCACATAAATATTGCCGTTGGAAGGGTTTACTGAGGTAACAAAGCAGGCGTCGTCACTTCCTCCGCCGAAATAACTGGAGAAAATAACATTCGAAAGGGAGGTGTTGAATTTCAGCACCACCCCATCCTGCCTTCCACCTCCGTAACTGGTTTGAAAAGCGCCTGCAGTTACAGGAAAATCTGCTGTGCTGCCTCTTTGAGTTGAAGAAGCAAGAATAATATTTCCTGCGTTATCAAAGATCACTTCACTGCGTGCATCATCACCGTAATTTCTCCTCAGTCCATCTGCTCCGCTGGTTCCGGAATATTTCGGACGAATATTCACGCCATCATCTCCACTGCCGCCAATTTTCACGGAACCAAGTAAACTGCTTCCATCCGCACTTAATTTACTGACAACAATATCATATCCGCCCTGGGGTCCGATGGGAGGCCTTGTCACGGGATAATTAGCCGATTTGCTACGTCCTGCAACTACCAAATTGCCTGCAGCATCAGCGATCATGCTATGTGGTTGCTCATTTGAATTTCCACCCAGATATGTTGCGTACATGCGCTGACTTCCATTTGAAGAAAATCTGAAGATGGCAATATCATAACCGGGAAGATCGTCTTCAGAAACCCCGCCGTTGAAACTTACACTAAATGCACCCGGCGAAGTTGGATATCCCTGGCCAAATACAATTCCCCCGGCAAACAAAGATCCGTCGGGACCCGGCGTCGCAGTATATCCCCAATTATCTGCAGAACTTCCGGTGAATGTTGAGAATATCACAGAGGGATCGATAACCAGCGTTTTTGCATGATCATAATTTTTGATGTCGAAGGTTACCACATTATTTCTCACCACATATTTTGCAGAAACTTCCTGCTTACCATTGTTGTTAACGACATAACTATAGGGTGCCAACTCTGTTACTGTGCCTACATCCGTTTTGACCTGCAACTGCCCGTCTTTCACCGATAGATCAACAGGGCCATCGAATTGCAGCGCTATCTGGCCTGGATTTCCGCCGGGCCTGATGATAAAATCGTATTTAAGTTTATCAGAAGTGCTGTAATAACGTACATCGATGTTCGGATATACATTTTTATAAAGTATCGCATTGAAGACCTGACACTTTGAAGCCCATTTGGATTTATCGTTGCCCAGAAAATAATTATTGTATGTGGGTAAAGGTTTTTCCGGAGCGATAGATGGATTTTGTATAGCACCCAGGAAACGCACTTTGTAGGCTACGCTGTTAAATTCAAAAGGAACGGGTTGTTTAGATTTACTGTGTCCATGAATTTGTTCTGACAACATGCTGACATCCTGCGGATCATTCAGTAAAACCGTAAATCCGGCATTCTCAAGAAAGAATGATCCGGTTGTAAAATCGCCACGATACCTCACCTGTTTTTCCCACTGCCCTTTGTTTTCAATAAACTCCATTTGAGCCATTGATTTTAAGGAACAGAGAGAGAAAGTGAACAAAAAAATGATGATGGTAGATATCCTGGTCAAGGCAGCCACTCTTTGATTACAATTTAAAGATTAATAACGACAAAACCGTCTGCAGGGTTGAGTACCCTTTTGGGTTTATTGCTGCTTTAACATATAGAATTTCTCAGGCAATTCTGCTCCAGGCATTCTTACCCCGGTGTTCCCGGAGATAATTTTTCAGCGGCAAATTCTCATTGGTTTCCAGCGATGGGTCTTTCTGTATTATTTCTTCCACCGAACTGCGTGCGGCTTCTAAAGCTGCCTTATCTGCTACGATGTTGGCCAGTTTAAATAATACAGCTCCACTTTGTCGCGTTCCTTCCATTTCACCGGGACCCCTTAATTCAAGGTCCTTCTCTGCAATTTTGAAACCATCATTTGTTGAAGTCATGATCGATAAGCGTTCCCGTGCATCGTTAGACAATTTCCTTCCCGAGATGAGGATACAGTAACTCTGGTCAGCGCCGCGCCCTACCCTCCCCCTGAGCTGATGTAATTGAGAGAGTCCAAACTTTTCAGCGCTTTCTATCACCATTACTGAAGCATTGGGAACATTCACACCCACTTCAATCACGGTTGTGCTCACCATAATATGCGTGTCGCCTTCTACAAACCGGCGCATATTGGTTTCTTTCTGCAAGGCATCCTGACGGCCATGAACCATACTGATCCAGTATTTGGGTTCAGGAAAAAATGATTTCACCTCCTCATATCCTTTCTGAAGATTTTCATAATCCAGCTTACTGCTTTCCTCAATAAGAGGGTATATTATATACGCCTGTCTGCCTTTTCTGATTTCATCTTTAATGAAATCCATAACCTGGGGCCTCGACTGTTCATACCGGTGAATTGTCTTTATCGCTTTTCTGCCCGGAGGAAGTTCATCGATCACACTGTAATCCAGATCACCGTAGGCTGTTAATGCAAGTGTTCGCGGGATGGGCGTTGCGGTCATAACCAGGTTATGCGGCGGCAATACATTTTTTTTCCATAACCGTGCACGCTGCGCCACCCCGAATTTATGCTGCTCGTCAATGATCGCCAGACCCAGATTATGAAAGTTCACTTTGTCTTCGATCACCGCGTGAGTACCGATTAATATTTGTATTTCTCCGT
>JAEWDG010000291.1 GCA_023390215.1 Bacteroidota bacterium
AAGCAATAGGTAAAAACCTCGATGCGGGAAAAGAGGCAACGGCCGACGGAAAGACCCTGTTACATGATTACATCACCGTGGAAGAACTGCGCGCCTGTACAACCTGTAATGCCTGCGTGGAAGAATGTCCGGTTAGTATCAACCCACTCGAAATCATACTAGAACTGCGCCGTAGTTTGGTGATGGAAGAAAGCAATGCGCCCGCAGAATGGAACGCAATGTTCGGGAATATTGAAAATAATTTCGCACCATGGAAATTAAGCCCCGACGAAAGGGATAAATGGGCTACTGAGATGCAGGGTTAATTTTCGATCTCCGGTAGTTTAACCTGGTCTTCTTCCAGTTGCTGGAACTTGTCGATCGCATCTTTATGTGTAAGTATTTTATATAATTGAATGAGCGCCGTAATTGTGAAAATCCCGCCAATTACCCAGTTCAGGTATGCCTCACTGTTAGCAATTTTCTGAACAACCCATTTTCCGCCAAAAATAAAAACACAATTACCTGCCAGGGTTCCTAAGCCTATTCCAAAGATGTAGGTGTTATACTGGTTTTTTTTGGGCTCGAGAATATTCTTACTGAACAACACGGTACTCCACCCAAACCAAAAAGGAATCTGAACCGGATTTATGGCACACATGAATGCTCCCAGCAGGAAACGGTTCATTTGGTTCTGCAGAATCACGTTCTTCGCATCCCCACCATTCCGGATAGCCGCGATAAAACTTCCTACAGCCAGCGCCAGCACAATTCCCAGCGTAATCCATTCCATCATTTTCATAAGCTTACCCTGCTTTCTCACCCAATCAATACCTACAAGCGATATACGCACGTAGATCATTTCCACCAGCAGGGAACCAAAGGAAAACAGCAAGGCATTATGGATAGATTCCTGGATACCAATCTGCATGGCAGCGATATTCAAAGTACCGAGGGGAAGGGAGCCAAGAAAACTAATGATCATGCCCCACAAGAACACTTTCAACAGTTTGATCATGCTCAAAGATAAAAGATGAAATTCAGCGAGCGAGAATATTCAGAGATACATTTACATAATCCGACATTGAGATACTGTCTCCGCCTAACCCAAAATCCCTCCTGTTTATCTGGAAGTCGCCAGAATACATTGTGCCGTTGTCTTTTTTAGTCACCGTGAAAAAAAAACTCAGCGGTTTCGTCACGCCCTTAATTGTAAGATCTCCATTGAACTGGTATGTGTCTTTCTTATTGGTATTTTTAAACCCCGTGCTCACCATTTTTATGGTAGGGTAAGTTTGTACATCAAAAAAATCCGATTTTTTTAAATGACTGTCGCGGGAAGAATTGTCCGTATCGATCGTTGAGGTGTTTACCGTCGCCTCCATGTGAGAGGAATTTAGTTTGGCGGGATCGAATGCAATTGTGGCTGCAAGTCCTGATAGATCACCTCCCGTTTTTAAACCAAAATTGCGGATAACAAAATGTACAGAACTTCCCTCATCGCCGGCTTTCTGAACAGTCTGCGCACTGCTGATAACATTCAGAATACAAATGCCAGCTATGAAGACCAGATGTTTCATTTTCGCGGAGAATATGCCAAATTACAATATATTGAAGTCTAACCCTTTAAATAAGTCAGGAGATTATTATCCATAATGTTAAAAAAATCCACCATAAGGCTGCTGCGTTTTCATTTTTCGTTCTTCCTGATGCCTGTATTTTGGTTTGCGCTCAGCCAAACAAAAATAATCGATGTTACCCACGCGGTATTGAGTTTCATCATTCTTCATTTGCTGGTTTATCCTGCAAGCAACGGGTATAATTCATATATGGACCGTGATACAACCAGCATCGGTGGACTGGAGCATCCTGATCAGCCAACCCGGCAACTTTTTTATGTGACGCTCGTCATGGACCTGTTAGCCATCGCGGCCTCTTTTTTCATCAGTTATATATTCGTACTCGGGATCCTGTTCTACATTCTCGCTTCGAGAGCTTATAGCTGGCGTAAGATCCGTTTAAAAAAATATCCCGTTCCCGGATACCTCACGGTGATCATTTGCCAGGGCGGACTTATTTTTTTCCTGGTCAAGCATGCGGTTTCAACAGTTCCGGTATCCACGGTGCCCCTTACTGGCATGATTACTGCCTGTTTCCTGATCGGAGGCTTTTACCCGTTGACACAAATTTACCAGCATGAGGCAGACCGGGCAGATGGTGTAACTACCCTAAGTTATGTACTGGGTTATAAAGGAACGTTTATATTTTGCGCGATAGTTTACAGCGCCGCTATGGTATGCCTGTACAGTCTTATCCCTTTGCAAAAATTTATCGCTGTCCAGTTTTTTCTGTTGCCGGTAACTGGTTATTTCCTTTACTGGATGTCGCGGGTTTTCAGATCATCTTCTGCAGCCAATTTTAAAAATACGATGATGATGAATCTCATCGCAACCATCTGCAGCAATATTGCGTTTATTTACTTGTTTTATACCCTTTGAGTTTGAGTAAGATAACATCAATAGCAACCGGAGTTCCGGCATTTGAACATTCACAGGAAAACCTCTGCAGGTTTGCGGAACAGGTTTATTGTAAAGACGAAAGCGATAAACGGAAAATGCGCTTCCTGTATAAACACAGCGACATTGATAAGAGATATTCAGTGATCCCTGATTTCAGCGCAAAACCCGGAGAGCGGAAATTATTCCCTGAATCTGTAGATCTGGAACCATTTCCTTTACTGGAAGAAAGGATGCGTGTGTACGATTCCGCGGCAGGTAAACTTGCCTCGGAAACTGTGTTGAAATGTATCGAAGGAAAAATAGACCTTTCTAAAATCACACACCTGATCACGGTCAGTTGTACGGGTATGAGCGCACCCGGGCTTGATCTCCAGGTAATGGAAGCACTTCAACTGCCCGGAACCACAGTGCGCACTTCGGTGAATTTCATGGGCTGCTATGCCGCAATCCATGGATTAAAACTGGCTGATGCATTTTGTAAAAGCGATCCAAAAGCGAATGTCGTAGTGGTGTGCCTCGAATTCTGTACCCTGCATTTCCAGAAAGAAGCAACCATTGATAACCTGACTTCTTCAGTGTTGTTTGCGGATGGTTGTGCTGCGGCCCTTGTTCAATCTGATACAATTGAAAAGGGAATTTCCATCGATCAGTTTTATGCTGATGTAGCTTTCAAAGGAAAGAAGGATATGGCCTGGCAGATGGCTTCTACCGGATTTCAAATGACGCTGACCGGTTATGTTCCCGATCTCATAAAAGAAGATTTTAAAAGCTTTGTTCAAAAAGCACTTCAGCATTCCCATAAAAATATTGAAGATGTTGATGAATGGTGTATTCATCCCGGCGGGAAGAAAATCCTGGAAAGTATTGCCAGCAGCCTCGGAATTTCCAGAGAAAACCTTTGCAACTCGTTTGAAGTACTGCGACAGTATGGGAACATGAGCTCCCCCACTATACTCTTCGTTTTGAAAGATATCATGCACAGGCTTTCCTTAACTCCATCTTCTAATAAACAACTGGTTTTCGCCGCGGCATTTGGTCCGGGCCTTACCATGGAAACCTTTACCGGATACTATGCCTGATCTGAGAAAAAGATCATACGAAAAAGAATTACTTGACCGCGACGATATTCCTTTCTCTGACATAAAAAGGAATATGAAAGAACTCAATACGGTAAATAGTTTATTAGGCGGACATGCAATTACCATTGAAGGCATCAGACGATTAACAGAACGCTCCGGAAAAACAAATTTTCATGTTTGCGAGATCGGCTGTGGAGGCGGCGATAACTTATTTGCCATTCACAAATGGGCGCGCAGGCATAAAATAGATATCCGCTTTACAGGTATTGACATCAAAGCTGCCTGTATCGAATATGCGAAAGAGCAATATCCTCTGTTGCCCGCTAAATGGATCATTTCTGATTATGCTGAAGCTGAGTTTTATGAAAAGCCTGATATAATTTTCTCTTCTCTTTTTTGTCATCATTTTCCGGAGAAAGAACTGCAATTTATGTTCAGGTGGAAGGCCGAAAATTCCAGGCTCGGATTTTTTATCAACGATCTGGAACGAAACAGATTTGCCTATCATGCGATCCGCATCCTCACGCAAATCGTCTCAAGGTCCTACCTGGTAAAAAATGATGCGCCGCTTTCCGTTGCCAGGGGATTTCACAAAGATGAATTATCCGGCCTTATCCGCGCTGCGGGTTTAAAGCCGGTTCCGGTGCTCTGGCGCTGGGCTTTTCGTTATCTTGTTATATACAGACATGAACAGTTCAGCTAATTACGATTGTGCCATCGTCGGAGGTGGATTGGGCGGCCTCTGCCTTTCCATTCAACTTGCAAAAGCAGGTTTCGCGGTTATATTATTTGAAAAAGAAAAATATCCATTTCATAAAGTTTGCGGAGAATACATCAGCAATGAATCCACCGGCTTTTTACAGGGTCTCGGCGTCCCGCTTTCTCAACTTTCTCTGCCACAGATTAATCAGTTAACCCTTAGTTCCCCTTCAGGATTTACATTAACCGCTTCATTGCGAACCGGCGGTTTTGGAGTTAGCAGATATCTGCTCGATCATACATTGGCCAGCCTCGCACGTTCCGCAGGTGTGCGGGTGATGGAAGAAACAAAAGTGGAGGCTGTTGAATTTACCGGAGATCATTTTATCATAGTGGCTGAAGGCGAAAAATATGCAGCAAAAATAGCTGTGGGAAGTTTTGGAAAACGGAGCAACCTGGATGTAAAGTGGAACCGGCCTTTTATCCATAAAACAAAAAACAGCCTGAATAATTATATCGCCGTAAAATATCATATTCAGGCAGATGTTACGCAGAATAATATCAGTCTCCATAATTTCGAAAACGGATACTGCGGCATATCAAGAATTGAAAATGGGAAAACTTGCCTGTGTTATCTAACGACGGCCGACAATCTGAAAAGATCCGGTAATTCCATTTCCAAAATGGAAGCGGAAATACTAAGTGTTAACCCTCATCTGAAAAAACTCTTCAGTTCGGCGGAAAGAATCTACAGCAGTCCGCTCACGATTTCGCAAATATCATTCGATAAAAAATCCTGTTTTGAAGATCATGTACTTATGTTAGGCGATGCCGCGGGTATGATCACTCCCCTTTGCGGGAACGGAATGAGTATGGCCATGCATGCAAGTAAAATTGCCGCAGCGGAGATCTCTTTGTTCCTGGAAGGAAAGTCGGACAGAAGAAAAATGGAAGAACGGTACAGTAAGATCTGGAGGTCCACTTTCAGTAAACGGTTAAAAATGGGAAGAACCATTCAGCGTTTCTTCGGTAAGTCGTCTTCAACGGAAATCTTTATTAAAACAATGTCGAAACTGCCATGGCTAACACAAAGGGTTATCCGAAGTACACACGGCAAACCATTTTAAGGGATTCTGCTTTCTATTTCCCGCATGGTAGCAAACATCTTATTTACCCTGCGCATATGCTCCTTACCTTCTCTGTACGTCCAGGGTTGGATTTTTTTATTAATCCTGTTATACTTTGAAATCTCGTAAAGTGCTTTCCAATGTTTTAGAATTTCCCTGTAGGCGCCGGTAAGCGTGTAACCCGTGTCGTAGAAATGATTGGGCTCGGCTCCACAGCCATTATATTCAAGAATATAAAAATTCTTACCCTGTTTTAGTTCTTCTATGCTGTTGCACATGATGTCGTATCGGCCATAGAAAAAATCATCTACTTCTGTGCTAATTTTATCAAAGACGGCAACCAACTTATCGTCAATATGCGCTTTAAGATCGAAGAATTGTGCACCCCGGTTATGGTTAGCCGCGTAACTGAGTTGAAATCGCGCCCCTTCAGGTACAATGTCGTTCCATATCCTGATGTATTTCGGAAACAACTCCGGGGTCCGTTTGAAAGCTTTGGGATGCGCCGCGATAAGTTCACCCAAAGTTCGTCTACCATCACCCGTTACGTGCAGGGGAACCTTATGAAGGAAACCTGTTACTGCACCTTTTTCAGCATCCGGATACCGGATATGAAATACGCTGACTTCCATGGGATAGGTGACCATCTTCTGAACCATATACCTGAACGGCATCACCCGGTGATAGTTCAGTAATTCAGCAACCGTATCGATTTTGCGAAAAAGAATTCCCTGGCCACCATTGTCGGGTTTTACAATTAAAGGATATTCAATTTCAGAGGCGGCGATGCGGGTCAGCAATTCGTTTTCTGAAGAACCCGGTTCGATAAAAATGGTTTCAGGATACAGATGTTTTGGCAGCAGATCATACATTTCCTGTTTAGGCTCTCCCTCCATTCCACCGAAAGTGATCTTTGGATTGCTGGGCGTAAAAAACCATACTGCCCCCGACCTAAGCATATATCCCAGCCAAAAAGGCACGATCGGGGCATACAACAATTTAAATGGCCATGCTTCCCAGTTCCTGATTTTTGAAATTAAGCTTCTCACGTTCGAATGGCCGCAAAATTAAGGCGCGAAGAGAGATGTATTCA
>JAEWDG010000003.1 GCA_023390215.1 Bacteroidota bacterium
AAGCAAGTTCAACTGCTGTTGGAACGAGTTTCTGTTTAGCCTCGGCATCACGTATAATAAGTGCCGCGTTTTTATGTACCAGGGCCATGGCGTTTGCTGTTTGATGATCCTCAGCCGCGAAAGGATAAGGAACAAAAATCACGGGCTTTTTCACCAGGCATAATTCTGCGGTGGCCATTGCACCGCTTCTGCTGATCACCACATCTGCGGCCGCATACGCATATTCCATTTGTGAGATGAAATCGCTCACGAATAGATTTGCTTTTCCGGCTGCCCTGCTTTTGGCTTGCTCCAAATAGGGCTTCCCTGTTTGCCAGATCAACTGCAAATCATTTGCTGCAAACAGATCCAGGTCCTTATCCAGCGCTTCGTTGATATTTTTCGCTCCCAAACTTCCACCGATACTGAGAACCGTGGTTTTATGCTCATTCAATCCAAATTTTCTGATGGCATCTTCCCTGCTAACCTTCATATCCCGGATGACCCGCCGTACAGGATTTCCACTAAGGAAGATCTTATCCGCGGGGAAGAATTTTTCCATTCCTTCGGATGCCACAAAAACTTTGGTTGCGCGCTTTCCAAGAAATATATTCGACTTACCTGCGAATGAATTGCTTTCATGCAGAAAAGTTTTAATTCCTTTTGTTTGCGCATAACGCAGCACAGGATAGCTTGAATATCCGCCCACGCCAATAACTGCATCATGCCGGAAATTTTTAAAGATCTCCCGCACCTGGAAAAAACTCTTTAGCAGTTTAACGGGCAGTCCAACATTTTTTATCAAAGAACTGCGGTTGAAACCTGATATTTCCAACCCTTTTATATCAAAACCCGCCTGCGGTACTTTTTCCATTTCCATTTTTCCTTTCGCACCCACGAACAAAAATTTCGCATCAGGTAGGCTCGCTTTGATCGCGTTTGCAATCGCCAGTGCCGGAAAAATATGTCCACCCGTTCCGCCGCCTGCAACGATGAAATGTAAGGGACGCGTATTTTCTCTACTCTTCATCCGCTACCTCATCATTAGATTCAACTTGTTTACCGGCAACAACCGGCGCAAAACCACCTTCCTGCTGTTCAACATTTCGGGCAACACTCAAAATAATTCCGATCGAAAGACAGGTGAACAGAAAACTGCTACCGCCCATACTCACCAGGGGAAGTGTAACGCCTGTATTTGGGAACAGGTTTACATTCACACCCATGTTCGCTATCGCCTGAATAACCAGCGTGAAACTCAGGGCCAGGGCAAGGAATGCACCGAACGCATAAGGGCATTTTCTGTATACCCTGATACAGCGGTATAGAAATAACAGGTACAGCGCGATCATCAGAACCCCGCCTATCAGCCCATATTCTTCCAATATGATTGCATAAATAAAATCACTGTAACTATGTGGAAGGAAGTTTCTTTGCAGGCTGGTTCCCGGAGCTCTTCCTAACCAGCCACCGTTTGCAATAGCAATCTTCGCCTGGTTGATCTGGTACATTTTTTCATTATCATCTTCCTTCTTACTATACACAAAAGTTTGAATACGACTGACCCATGTAGGAATTCTTCCCGCCGCTACGATAGCAGGAAGTTTCTTGCTCTCGCCTGTAGATTTATCATAAGTCGCGAGTGCAATGCTGACCAAAAGCACAATTGGTACCGCCGCAATTGCAAGGGTTGCCAAAATATGTTTTATGCTCACTCTCCCGATAAACATCAACAACAAACTGGTGCCGAACACAAGCATGGATGTAGAAAGGTTTGCAGGTGCAATGAGCAGGCAAATAATAGCAACAGGTGTGATGATAGGAAGAAATCCCTTTTTAAAATCTTTAATAACTTTTTGCTTACGACTTAACTGCCGGCTTAAGTACATGAATAAAGCCAGTTTGGCCAGATCAGAAGTTTGAAAGGTCATATTGATGACTGGCAACTTAATCCACCTGCTGCCGGCATTCAACTGTACACCAAATAAAAGTGTATACAGCAGAAGCGGAATGGATATGAGAAACAAGATCAATGCAACCCGTGAAAAAACAACATAGTTAATCCGGTGTGCGAAATAGATGATCAGCAATCCGAGTATGATAAAAGCGAATTGCTTAAACAGGTAGCTTTCGTTGCTCTTACTAAGGCGGTATGCCAGTGAGCCGGTGCTGCTGTATACCAGCAACAGGCTGGCGAGCGTAAGGATAACGACGATAGCCCATATGATCTTGTCACCCTTCGTTTTTTGAACGATGTTGCCGCCCATGTTGGTAAACGCGGGTGTTACGAGTGATTTAAGGCTTACGTTTTCCGGCATCTTATAAATTCTTTACCGCTTGTTTAAACTGTTTTCCCCTGTCCTCATAATTTTTGAACAGGTCAAAGCTTGCACAGGCAGGACTTAGCAACACCACATCTCCTTTATTTGCAAAATGGAAAGCACCCTGCACAGCCTCTTCAGCATTGGATGTATTGATCATGGTTGATACTGCATCGCCAAATGCCTCATGAATTTTATGGTTATCCGTTCCCATACAAACGATGGCACGCACTTTTTCCCTCACGAGTTCTTTCAGCAATCCATAATCATTACCCTTATCAACGCCACCCAGGATAAGGATAACGGGTTTGGTCATGCTTTCCAGGGCAAACCAGGTACTGTTCACATTGGTTGCCTTACTGTCATTAATAAAATCAACGCCTTTCACAGTGGCAACAAATTCCATCCTGTGTTCCAGGCTTTCAAAAGTTTGCAGCGCTTCGCGGATCTTCTCCTTACGAATATCGAGCGCCGTTGCCGCCATGCTTGCCGCCATACTGTTGTATTGATTGTGTTTTCCTTTTAATGCGAAATCCTCCACGCTCATTTGCATCTCTTCACTTTTCCATTTCAGATGCATTTTTGCGTTTAACAGATACGCTCCCTGCGGCAGTTCTTTACTCATTGTTATCGGTGCTTTGGTTGATTTTATCGGATATTCGTTAATATATTTCATGGTTTCTTCATCATCCAGATTGTAGATGAAGACATCTTCTTCTGTTTGAAATTCCGCGATGCGGAATTTGCTGGCTGCGTAATTTTTCAATTGGTATTCATACCGGTCAAGATGATCTTCCGTAATGTTGGTAAGAATGGCGATATCCGGTCTGAAAGATTTGATATCATCCAACTGAAATGAACTGACCTCTGCGATGTATAGCGGCCTGGGGTCTATTGCAACCTGCCGCGCAAAGGAATAACCAATATTTCCCACCAATGCGGCATCCATGCCAGCCTTGATACAGATCTCATAGATGAGCGAAGTGGTTGTGGTTTTTCCATTGCTACCCGTTATGGCTACAATTTTTGAATCGCCTTTAAACCGGTACGCGAATTCGATCTCGCTGATCAGTTCAATGCCTGCTGCTCTTACCATTTTTATTATCTCCGCCTTGTCCGGAATTCCGGGGCTTTTGATAACCAGGTCGGCATTCAGTATTTTTTTCTGATCATGCTGCTGTTCCTCGAAATCGATCTTGTAACCAGCCAGTTCATTTTTTACACTGTCAGAGATCTTTCCACCATCGCTGACGAATACATCGAATTGTTGTTTGCGCGCGAGAATGGCGGCTCCGATACCGCTTTCTCCAGCACCCAAAATAACTACCCGGCAACTCATCTGCTTTTCGGTTGAATCAAAAACAAAAAAGGTTTTTCATGAGCATAGAATTTAACAGGTGCGTTCGTTCTTTACTCAAAATTTGGTTCTTCAAGAGTATTGCATTTCCAGGACAACGATTTCCTGCAAATACTTTCAATTCAGGATAAAAAGGTTTTTCATGAGCATAGAATTTAACAGGTTCGGTTGTTCTTTACTCAAAATTTGGTTCTTCAGCGGTATTGACATTTTCAGGACAACATATTCCTGATCTCAATACTTTTAGTTCAAAAAGGTTTTTCATCAGCATAGAATTTAAGGGTCAGTGGTATCACAGGTTCGGTTATTAAATTGAAAACCACATTAACGGTGTTCATCAGGTCCGGTTGGTTTTCCATTAAAAATTTACCTGAGTTTAAGCGTAATGATTGCCATCGCCACACTTAAAATCGTTATGATCCAAAATCTCACTGCTATTTTACTTTCATGATATCCTTTCTTCTGATAATGGTGATGCAGCGGGCTCATTAAGAATACACGCCGTCCTTCGCCATATTTTTTCTTTGTGTATTTGAAATAGCTCACCTGTATCATCACGCTTAGGTTCTCCACCAGGAAGATCATACAGAATATGGGTATCAATAATTCTTTTCTTACAATGATCGCCAGGGCAGCGATGATCCCTCCCAGCGCAAGGCTTCCTGTATCTCCCATGAATACCTGCGCAGGATACGAGTTATACCAGAGGAAGCCAATGCATGCACCAACGAATGCCGCGATGAATATGGATATTTCACCCAGGTTAGGGATGTACATGATGTTTAAATATTCCGCAAAGCGGATATTTCCACTCACATAGGCGAAGATGCCCAAACATATTCCGATGATTGCACTTACTCCTGTTGCCAAACCGTCTAATCCATCCGTAATATTCGCACCGTTAGATACGGCCGTCACGATCAATATCACGATTATGATATATAATATATATGCATACCCGCCCAAGCTTTCGGGAAGCAACCGTGCATAATTGAATTCATGAGATTTGACAAACGGAATGGTGGTGATCACATTTTTTGCATCAACAAAAACCCTTTGTTTGCCGTCCAGGTTTATTGTATCAAACTTAGGCTGATGATCTTTGGGTAAAACAGTTGTTGCCGGAAGGTTTCCGATCACTTCGCGCTTCACAACCACATTCGGATTGAAATAAAGCGTGGCACCCACAATTATTCCCAATACAACCTGACCAAATATTTTAAACTTACCTGCCAGCCCGTCTGCATCTGTTTTTTTATAATCAATTCCTTTTTCTTTAGCGATGCGCTTTGCCCTTATTTTCAGGTAATCATCGATAAACCCGATGGCTGCCAGCCATACGGTGCACAACAACATCAGTCGG
>JAEWDG010000006.1 GCA_023390215.1 Bacteroidota bacterium
CCAACGGTGAATGCCGGAGCAGATATCACTTCATGTTTTGGTACCGGAAAGCAGTTGAGTGCGACTGGAGCGGATACGTACAGTTGGTCACCTGCGAATGGATTAAGTTGTACCAGTTGTCCGAACCCTGTTGCCAATCCACATGCAGAACAGGATTACATTGTAAAAGGAACAACCATTCACGGTTGTAGCGCAGAAGACAGCGTGCATGTGAGTGTGGCATTCCCGATTCATGTAACCGGAAGCCCTGCGGATTCGGTTTGTATGGGCAGTTCCGCTGAACTTTCCGTATCGGGTGCGGCAACTTACCAATGGTTTCCTTCACATGGATTGAGCAGTACAACTGGAAATCATGTGACAGCCCGTCCGGATCATACGTTAACCTACGAAGTAATAGGTTCGGATGCAGTGGGTTGCTTTAAGGACACGGTGCACATCCCATTAAGAGTGTTCCCAATCCCAACTGTTGAAGCAGGTCCTGATGCAACCATTAATGTGGGATACAGCATTGACCTGATACCTCAGATCTCTTCTGATGTTACTTCAGCCACCTGGAGCCCAACAAGCGGACAGTTCCGTAGTGACTGGCCATCCGTAACTGTTAAACCAAAAGAAACTACAACGTATACCATTGATGTCGCAAATGCCGGCGGATGTACAGCAAGAGACAGCCGAACCGTATATGTGATCTGTAATGGCGCCAATGTATTTATTCCTAATACTTTCTCCCCGAACGGAGATGGCGTAAATGATGTGTTCTTCATACGTGGTACCGGCCTGTTTACCATTCGTTCAGTTAGAATTTTCAACCGTTGGGGAGAGATGGTTTACCAGCGTGGTGAAATCAGGGCCAACGACGCGAATGCGGGCTGGGATGGAACCTATAAAGGACAGAAATTAAATCCGGATGTGTATGTATATGTAGTTGACATCACCTGCGATAACAATACCATCCTCACTTACAAAGGCAATATAGCTCTGATCAAATAAGAAAGAAGCCGGCAGTAGTCTTGCTGCCGGCAATTTTTTAAAACTTTTGATCCGATAATAAATCCAATATCTAATCGTTAATAATATACCAAACACCTATCCATACTATGAAAAATTCCTTACGCATTTATGTAGCTGCCATAACTATGGCCTTCAGCTACCAGGGAAATTCACAGGACATCCATTTCTCTCAAATATTTGAAACCCCACTCCTCCGAAATCCTGCACTGGCCGGATTGTTTAAGGGAGATGTCAGGATACAGTCGGTGTACCGCACACAATGGAACAGTGTAACAGTTCCCTATCGTACCGGTTCACTCGACGGAGAAGTTAAACTTCCCGTTGGCCAGCAAAATGATTACCTCACCGTAGGTGCGCAATTTTTATATGATAAGGCGGGGACGGTTGCACTAACGGCAACGCATATCCTTCCTACAGTAAATTATCATAAATCACTAAGCGACGAAAAGAACAGTTATGTCTCCCTGGGATTTATGGCAGGCTGGGTACAGCGGAGTATCGACAGAAGCAAAATGACCACCAACAGCCAGTTTGATGGTGTTAACTACAACGAGAACCTGTCGAACGGAGAGTATTTTGCTTCGGGAAACTATTCTTATTTCGATGCGACTGTGGGTATGAGCTATAACAGCCAGATCGGCGAGAATGCAGACAATAATGTTTTCTTCGGACTTGCATATCACCATTTCAATAAACCTAAAAAAGTTTCGTTTTATACAGACAATTCAGTGGAGGGCACACCCAAAATTGTGGGCTCTGCTGGTATTAGAATGAGCATGACCGATGATTCTTATTTCACCATCCAGGCAGATTATAGTAAACAGGGAACTTATACAGAAACAGTGGCGGGCGCACTCTACACCTGGAAATTCGGGAATGCTGAAAATCCGCAGTACGCTTTTCATACCGGCGCATATATGAGATGGAAGGATGCCCTGATCCCGGTTGCAAAAGTTCAGGCTAAATCAATCGCTATCGCATTGAGTTATGATGCAAATATTTCACCGCTCCGCACCGCAAGTACAGGTAGAGGTGGTTTTGAAGCTTCGCTTACCTACCAAAAATTCTTTGACCGGTACAACAGTAGCAAAGAAGCTATCCGTTGTCCCCGGTTTTAATCCGCAATCCAATTTTGCTGTTGCTAACCTTTGAACCTTTTTTGTTTTTATGGATTGTTTGGATAACAGGAAGCCCCGTGTCAGAAGCGGGGTTTCCACTTTTTTAAGACCTGATAATCAATAAAATATTGGCATTTTTGTTAATGTAATTTTAAGATCATTCAGGATTTTGAAAATAAAAAGGCACAGATTTAGTTATATAAGAAAATATCTTTAGTTTTACTTCACTTGAAAATAAAACTCTACATACTCGCTTTATTAATTGGAATCTGCACAGCCGCAACGGCCCAAACCCGTGTGGATGATCAGCCTAAGCGCATAAAGTTTTATCCTAATCCTGCGGTATCTGTTATCAATTTTGATTACCAGCGCGGATATAATAGCAATTTCTCGCTCCTCATCTTCAATTTCATGGGCAAAAAAGTATATGAATTGAAGAATACTCCTTCAAAAATGAACATAAACCTGGCAGATTTTGTCAGAGGCATTTATGTTTTCCAGATTCGCGACCTGAATGGCGCAGTGGTAGAATCTGGCAAATTTCAGGTTACCAAATAATTGGTTTAGTGTCATTTTGGCTGCCTTAAACCGTTGGCAGAATGTTTGACTATCGTAGCTTTGCACACATTTTATTGAATAAGATATGAAAGATCAACATAAGGCTGAACAGGCTTTTGACGCTGGTGAGGAAATAAACATTAATGCAGATTCAGAAATTCCGGGTACAACGCACCTCAGCAATCCGGAAAGTGAACCATCGTCAGAAACAGAAAAGCTGGAGCAGGCATTAAGTGAACAAAAAGATAAGTTTTTGAGGCTTTCTGCCGAGTTTGATAATTTCCGCCGGAGAACTGCCAGGGAACGCATAGAACTTGAGCAACTTGCCGCAAAAAATACAATTACTTCTCTTCTCGAAACACTGGATGATGCCGAACGTGCGGAAAAACAGATGCAACAGACTGACGATATCAATGTAGTGAGAGAAGGATCACTCCTTGTTTTTCATAAGTTACGAAACGCACTGCAACAAAAAGGTTTAAAACCAATGGAAACTATAGGGC
>JAEWDG010000015.1 GCA_023390215.1 Bacteroidota bacterium
CAGGACCGGCGTATCTGAAAAAAAAGCCTGCGCCAGTTTTAATCTTTGTTTCATCCCACTGCTGTAGTAACGTATCTGTTTTTGCATTGCATGGCCTAATCCAACTTTTTCCAAAATGCCATTAACCGGCTCCGTCAGTCTTTTAAAGACATTATGAAACTTAAGAAATTCTGCGCCCGTCATTTCTTCAATAAGGTCGAGGTAAGGAGCTGCAATAGCAAGGTGATTAAAACGATCCAGGTCTTGAACAGGGCTTGAAGCTCCATCCGGCCAGAAGAGGATTTCCCCCTCATTATGAATAACTGCCCCTGCGATCACCTGAAGCAGGGTAGATTTTCCCGATCCGTTTGGACCTGTTATAGCATAGGATTCACCGGCGTTGAACTCAAAATTCAGGTGACGGAAGATCCATTCCCTGTTATAGCGTTTGCCTGTATTACGAAGCGTAATTTTCATGTGAACTGAAAGCCTTATTCATCATCAAAACTTCCTTTGCTGAAGCGTTTGATGATGCCGCGTCCGCTTTCACGAATAAAGGTTACAATTTCATCACGTTCATCTGTAGCCGCAACTTCCTCTTCAATATAATTCAGGGCCTGGGAGGTGTTCAGGTTCTTATTATAGATGATGCGGTAGATATCGAGAATCTGGTTAATTCTTGTCAGATTGAAACCCCTGCGTTTTAACCCGATCGAATTTACGCCTGCGTAACTTAGAGGTGTCCTTGCTGCTTTGATATAAGGAGGAACATCTTTGCTAACCAGGGAACCGCCTGAAATAAATGAATGCTGGCCGATATGCACGAACTGATGCACAGCGCACATTCCTCCGAGTATCACCCAGTCGCCCATTACAACGTGGCCCGCTACCTGGGTATTGTTGCTTAATATACAATTGTTCCCTATGATGCAGTCGTGCGCGATATGACTATAAGCCATAATAAGACAATTGCTGCCAACCTTCGTTGTCCACCTGTCTTTACTGCCACGGTTTACTGTCACAAATTCGCGGATCGTGGTATTATCTCCAATTTCAACAGTAGTCGTTTCCCCTTCATATTTTAAATCCTGTGGAATGCCTGCGATAACTGCTCCGGGAAAGATCCTGCAGTTTTTCCCTATGCGCGAGCCCTCCATAATCGTTACGTTGCTGCCGATCCAGGTGCCTTCACCAATTTCGACATTGGGATGTATTACGCTGAACGGATCCACCTTGACATTGGTTGCCAGTTTTGCGTTGGGATGAATATAGGTATGAGGATGGATCATGCAGTCAGTTTTTTCGGCAGATATATTAACATGAAATTTATGGTTCAGTACGCTTAACAAGTTGTGCTGTGAAATCGCCTTCGGTACAGAGTTTATTTCCCACATAAACGCTGCCGCGCATTACACAAATTCCCCTTCTGATCGGTTCAATCAATTCCATCTTCAGAATCATGCTGTCTCCGGGAACAACTTTTTGTTTGAATTTACAATTATCAATTTTCAGAAAGTACGTATCGTATTGTCCGGGCGGCATTGCATTGATACAAAGGATACCGCCTGTCTGGGCCAGGGCTTCGATTTGCAAAACACCGGGCATCACCGGATTACCGGGGAAATGACCCTGGAAAAAAAACTCGTTGAAGCTTACATTTTTAATACCAACAATACTTTCATCATTCAATTCAATAATCTTATCTACCAACAAAAAAGGGTAGCGATGAGGCAGCGTATTTTCTATCTGCTGCAGGGTGTATACAGGGGGCTGGTTTGGATCGTACACCGGAATACCCTGGGTATGTTTGTTTTTTTTGATGTACTGTTTGATCTGTTTGGCAAACTCCACATTGCTGCTATGCCCCGGACGATTTGCGATGATATTGGCCTTGATCGGATAGCCTATCAAAGCAAGGTCGCCAACCACATCAAGTAATTTATGTCGGGCTGCTTCATTCGAAAAATGCAGTTCAAGATTATTCAGATACCCTTCAGATTTCACCTCCACAGTTTCACGCCCAAAAGCTTTTGCGAGCCTTTCCATATCATCAGGTGTAACAGCTTTGTCAACCACAACGATCGCGTTATTGATATCTCCGCCTTTAATCAGGTTGTTATCAAGCAACATTTCGAGTTCGTGCAGAAAACAGAAAGTGCGGCAGGGAGCTATTTCCGTTCTGAATTGCCCGATGTTTTTCAAACTTGCATGTTGTGTTCCTAAAACCGGGCTGTTGAAATCGATTAGTGTTGTGATCTCATAATGCGTAGAAGGCAGGGCAGTCATTTCCACCCGTTTTTTCTCATCAAAATAAGTCAGGTTGGTATCGAGGGTATACCAAACCTTAGTAGCATCCTGTTCGATCACGCCTGCGCTATCGATGATCTCAACAAATGGATAACTTGATCCGTCGATGATAGGGATCTCAGGTCCGTTCACTTCAATAAGACAATTATCTACGCCCATTCCTACAAGTGCTGCGAGGATATGTTCAACCGTACTGATTTTTGCATTGGCTTTTTCAAGCGTGGTACCGCGGGATGTATCTGTAACAAGATCGCAATCAGCTTTAATAACCGGCGCTCCGGGAAGATCTACCCTCTGAAACTGATATCCAAAACCGGGATTGGCAGGTTTTAAAACCATATCGACATTAACCCCCGTATGCAGTCCGGTACCCGAAATTCTTGCAGGCTGAGCCAGAGTATGTTGCTTGTCCGCATTGAAATTCTTATCCATCCGAATGTTTCAAAAATTTCGGCAAAGATACCTGAATTTCCTGGAGGAATCAGAACTGGAACTGGAAGCTTCCAAATACACCAAACCTGGAATACCGGGGTGTGTTTGCTGCGGGATTGAGGCGCCAGACGAAATCCAGCCGGAATACCCTGACGATATTATCTATACCGGTTCCGATCTCGGTGTAATTGGAACCATTCAGGTATTTGAAGTATTGCGTGCCGTTCAATGCTTTGTTTGCGTTACTCGCAGAACCCCAAACCGTTTTTACATTCCAGAATTGCCGCCATTTTAGTTTACGCGTTACCGGTGTGAACCTGAATATTCCCGACCCGATGTTATGTTCGAGGTTAAAGCCCGCATACTGATCGCTTACATATTCGAAACGGTTCATCAGGTTAAAACTCCCGGTATTGTAATAGTAAATATCATTTCCGGGATGCACTTCCAGGAACATGAAGGGCAGGGTTCCAAATACCTTTCCTCCATACACTTTATATGAAAGGATACCCAATGGTGAAATCCTTACTTTATCCCTGATCGTGGCCGAAATCTTTGTATAGTCATACGCACCTTCCAAAATCTTAAAACTTTTTGAGGCCACCAGTTCTACAACAGGATATTTTGTTCCAAGCGAATAACGGAAATAATCTCCTTCAAGAAACTGTTCCAGGTACGCGAACCTGAGTTTTAATGCGAGTTCAACAGTAGTTAATGCCGCTCCTTCCTCCACTGGATAATTCGATTTGGGAGGCAAATTCAGTAAGGGCGTAAACTGGCGTTTTGCCATAAACCATTCAGTGGAAAATCCACGGCCCCATTCTTTAAAAATTTCAAAGCGGTAATCTTCCAGTCTGATAAATTTTCTTTTTGTATTTGGCTTTCGGATGGCGAGGGTGAATATATTATCCTGGCTAACTTCTCCGAACTGACTTATCCCGTTGTCGATATCTTTTGCCCATGAGGCGTGCAGCCTGAAGCGGTTGGGTTCACGGTTTAAGATCCAGTAAGCTTCAGCTTTACCTTTAAAAGTTTTATCCTGCGTTCCGTAAGCGAGATAACCATGCAGATAGATCTTTTTATTAAATCCTGTGTTGGTGCCCAGATCAAACCGGAAACGGGTTCCTTCCTGCGCATTCGCGCTGATCCAGTTAAACCATGGACCAATTTCATAATTACCTATAAAGCGATAGCCTGTGCCGATAAATCTTAACGTTGTTTGCAGTTTCTGGAATTTGGGCATGTCAAGCAACTTGTCGATCGTACTGTAAATCGCTTTTTCATTGGTCGATAAGCTATCGTGGCGCAGGGTTTTCCAGGTGGAATCACTGAAGTTATGGATATGGGGAAGGGTGATGATCTGTTCTTCTGTATTCTGATCTTTAAATATTTCTGTAATTGAGTCCGCATTAACTGCAATGTTTTTATACGAAGTTGTTTTTCTGCCGATGAGCGTTAATGAATTTTTACCCAGCACCCTGAAATCAGCGAAGAATTTATCACGCGTAAGAAAATAGATACTGTCGTTCAGTGGGTGATATTCCTGGAAAATACTGAGCCTGTCAATAAAATTAATATTGGCTTCCTTGCCAATATACATGGTCAGCTTTTGAATTTGATAACTTCCCGCGATCACATAGGCCTCTCCCTGAAACGTGTTTTGCCCGGGTCGTTTGGGTCTGAAAGTAAAATGAAAGATCTTCGATCCGTTAACGATCTGCGTGTCGGCCACATTGAAATTGTAATAAACATCTGCATTATCGTTGAATGGACTGATAAAGTCCTTGTCCATTATATTTACAAAATTCGAATAGACATTTACATTCTGGTCCATCACGCCGAGTAAACGTGTGATGCTTTCATTTTTAAATCCTTTGGTTTGTGTGGCTTTTATGGTTTCTCTGAATCTTTTTGGAGATCGCTGATAGGCATAATCACTCAGGGTTTCCACGAGATACGCCGGGAGAAAAGGTTCGTTCTCTGAAGTGCTGTCGATATTATCAAAAACAAAAGAAAAAGGTTTCAGCAGAAAATTTTTTTTTGCTTTTTCGGCATTGAAATTTTTCAGATCAACCTCGAGCTTATTATAACTTTCATATGCGAAATTTGAAAAATTGTAGCGGTTGTACATTTTCTTTTTGCTCATGATCTTCTTCCACAAAAACAAACCTTTATTTACTTTGGCGCGGATAACAACCTCTCCGGTTTTGATACCTCTTTCCATTTCCACCAACAACGTTTTACCGGCAGGAATGGATAATACAGGTAGTCGCCCCGTTTCATATCCTACATAAGATACAATAAGCGAATCTGTGCTGTCGGTGCTGAGGGTTACGGCGAATCTTCCGAGACTATCGGTCAGCATTCCATTACCGGCTTTTGAAAAATATACCGAAGCAAAAGCGATGGGTTCACGTGTATGACCGTCTAACACCACGCCATTTACAATTTGTGCCTTTGGCAAAAGAGGAAAAACAAAATAAATAAGAAGGAGAAAGATTTTCCGCAAGAATTGCTTCACGAAATCAAAATTATTCACTGCACGGGGTTGACTGCTCAAATTCAGGTAAGCTTAACGAAGATTTTGTTATCCCTCTTTTTTAAGGGCGGACAATTCAAGTACCATTTTTTCCAATTCCTGAATTCTTTTTTCGAGCATGGGCAGGTTTCGGGAAAGCGCCTGGCTCCTCAGTGCCGCGGTATAATCATAAGCAGGTGAACCGGTTACGGCTGTATTGGGTGATTTAATAGATTTACTCACGCCGCTCTGCGCGTTTATTTTTGATCCGTCTGCGATCTGAATATGACCAACAATTCCGACCTGTCCCCCGATCATCACGTTCTTGCCAATTTTAGTGCTGCCGCTTATGCCTGATTGTGCGGCGATCACGCTGTTATTACCAATTTCAACATTGTGTGCAATCTGTAAAAGATTATCCAGTTTAGCTCCGGTCCGGATAATGGTACTTCCGATCGTTGCACGGTCGATGGTGGTGTTTGCTCCGATCTCCACGAAATCCTCGATCATCACATTTCCGATCTGCGGAACTTTTTTAAAACTCCCGTCTTTCTGTGGCGCGTATCCGAAACCGTCTCCTCCCACCACTGTTCCTGCATGAATAACGACGTTTCTCCCGATCATACATTCATGATAAACTTTTACACCGGGATAAAGAATACTGTTATCGCCAATGTTCACGTTATTACCGACATATACCTGGGGAAAGATCTTTACGTTGTTGCCGATCACAACATTTTCTCCAACATATGACATGGCGCCCAGAAATACCTGCTCGCCCATTTTTGCCGAAGGATGTACATATACCGGTTGCTGAATACCTGTTAACTGCTGTGTTTTAATTTCCTGGTATTTATCCAGCAACACAGCAAATGCGCTATACGCATCCGGAACCCTGATAAGTGTAGAATGAACAGGTTGTTTGAGTTCCAGATCAGCATTGATAATAATGACGTCAGCTTTCGTGCTATACAGATACTCTTCATATTTCGGGTTGGCAAGGAAGGCAAGCTGTCCCGAACCCGCCTCTTCGATTTTTCCAAAAGAAGAAACCTGAACAGATGGATCGCCCTCAATGGTTCCCTGTATGATTTGGGCAATTTGCCCGGCGCTGAATTGCATAGCTGATACGTTAAGCCAAATGAGGCTTTAAAAAGGCCCCGGTCTAAGGTAACAAATGTAATATTTTTTTACTGTGCCTTTGAGGTTTTCATTGATCAATGCATGGTCCACTTCCGAGATGTCTTTTACTTCTCCATCTTTGAACAGAATATGAATATGCTCATGTTCAAAATTGTATGTACTGCTTTTAGCCGTTCCCGTAAAGGCCAGCCAGGAGGCATCTGCATCCGAAATGTGTAAGCTTTCCGCGATCTGTTTTATTTTTTCTTCGAGAATATAACCAGAAACGGGATCCGGAAAATATTTCACCTTTAGCAGCTTCCGGTCTATGATGCCGCTGCAAAGGATCCTAAGAACGGAATCATCATGGCTGCACCAGCTTTTAATGGCCATGATCACATCATGATCATCAATACTGCAGAATTTATCCAGTGTAATGTCGTTGTCAGGATGGTTGATAAAGCTGTTCAGTGGTTCCTGACATCGGGCTTTTATTTCTCTTGCTCTCCGTATGATCCGTACCAGCATTTGTTCTGCGGCAAGTACGGTTTTATGCAGATAAACCTGCCAGTACATCAGCCTTCTTGCCACCAGGAATTTCTCAATGGAATACATCCCTTTTTCCTCAACCATCAGTTCACCATTATGAACAGTAAGCATTTTCAGAATGCGGTCATAAGCGATCGTACCTTCACTTACACCGGTGAAAAAACTATCGCGCGATAAATAATCCATCCGGTCTACATCCAGTTGACCGCTTAAGAGTTGATGAAGAAATTTTTTCGGATATTTTCCGGTAAAGATATCCAGGGCCATATCCAGTTTGCCTCCCATAGAATCATTCAGAGATCGCATCATCAGTAAAGAAAGTTCTTCATGATGTTTTCCCGGAACAAGTTCATTTTCCAGCGCATGGGAGAAAGGTCCGTGGCCAATATCGTGCAGCAGTATGGCGATCTTCGCCGCCCTTTGTTCAGCCGGAGAAATATCCACGCCTTTAGCGCACAATTCCTGTATGGCGGAACGCATCAGGTGATACGCACCCAACGCATGATGTAACCTGGTATGTACCGCCCCGGGATAAACCAGGTGTGCCATAGCCATTTGATAAATACGACGTAAACGCTGAAAATAAGGATGCGCGATCACCTCATTTACCAGTTCATCATCAATCGTGATGAAACCATAAACGGGATCGTTGATAATTTTATGAAATGCCATCAGGCCTGCTGTTAAAAGAATTACAAACTGTCGCAAAGCTACAAAGGCAGACCCCAAAAAACTAAATTTGCACAAAGCCCTGTTTTAATTCAAATTACCGGCAAACCATTTCTCTATGAGTATAGCAAAGATTTTATGGGTGGATGATGAAATAGACAGCCTCACTTCGCAGATCATGTTTCTGGAAAATAAAGGATATGAAGTGCAAACAAAGACCAATGGGGTCGACGCGGTGGATTATGTGAAGGATAATGTGGTGGATGTGGTTTTGCTGGATGAAACCATGCCGGGAATAACCGGGCTGCAAACGCTTCAGCGGATCAATGAAAACAACACGAATCTGCCTGTTGTGCTGATCACGAAAAATGAGGCGGAAAACTTAATGGACGAAGCAATTGGAAGTCAGATCTCCGATTACCTGATCAAACCCGTAAATCCCAACCAGGTATGGCTGAGCCTGAAGAAAATCATCGACAATAAAAGACTGGTTGCTGAAAAAACCAATTCCGCTTATCAGCAGGAATTCAGAAGTCTTTTTATGGCATTGAATGATAATCCCGGTTACAT
>JAEWDG010000062.1 GCA_023390215.1 Bacteroidota bacterium
ACAGGTAATAATTTCAATGGGAAAGTAACCGTTGAACGGTATCTTCCGGCAAAGAAGGCATGGTATTTCCTGTCTGTACCTACTGTGTCGGGCCAAACGATAAAGCAGGCCTGGCAGGAAGGTGCAACCAGCGCTGCGCTAAATCCTATGGCAGGATTTGGAACACAACTGACCAGTAACCGGACTACATGGCAGGCTGACGGATTCGATATGTATTCCGCCGGTGGGCCCTCGATCAAAAAATACGTTCCTGCAAATAATTCCTGGGCCGGATTGGCTAATACAATTTCAACTACCATCAGCACCACAGATGGGTATATGGTATTTGTGAGAGGAGACCGTTCGGCTACAGCGGTTACTTCTCCTGTAACCTCTACGGTTATGCGAAGTACAGGAAATCTCTTGACAGGGAGCCCTGCTGCAATCAATGTGAGTCCGAATCTTTTCGCAGCAATTGGTAATCCTTATGCTTCAGCGATCGATATGCGGCAGATCGGAAGAACGAATATCAAGAACTTCTTCTACGTATGGGATCCTAAACTGGCAGGAGCTTCCGGATATGGTGGATATCAAACCTTCTCTTATACCGGAAATAACTATGTGGTTACTCCCGGTGGCGGCAGCTACGGTGCTAATGGAAGTGTGTGCAATGTAATTGCTGCGGGTCAGGCATTTTTTGTGCAGGCAAATGCAGGCGGCGGATCAATACAGTTAAATGAAAATTGTAAATCTGCTGAACAGGGATTTGCTGCAAGAACCACAAGTAATCCCGGAAGCTTGACTGTAGATTTCCTGGGTATGGCAGCAGACCACACCGACTTCACGTACGACGGTGTAATGATCAATTACTCCGACGAAAACTCAAATAACATCGATGAAAACGATGCATTGAAATGGACAAATAGCGCTGAAAACCTTGGAATTAAAAGAAACGGTGCATCACTGGTTGTAGAAAGGAGGCAAACCTTTAGCAACGCAGATACCATTCAGCTAAGCATTGGAAATGTAAGGGTACAGAATTATAAATTCAGAATCCAGGGAGATTTACTTGATGATGCTTCTTTAACAGTATACGTGGAAGACAAATATTTGCATTCCAGCATGCCTGTTAATTCTACGAATAATGAATATAATTTCAATGTTGCTAATGTACCAGGTTCTTATACCGAAGATCGTTTTCGCATCATTATCATACGCAGCGTTCCACTGCCCGTTACATTCGTAACGGTGTCTGCAAAACGTGCGACATCAGATGTTTTGGTGAACTGGTCGGTAGCTGAACAATCAAATGTAAAAGATTATGAAATCGAGAAATCACTTGATGGTACTAATTTCAAAATGGTGGGCACGGTAACCACTGTGGATAATCAGAACAAGTATGCCTTCAAAGATCTGAGAACAGAAAGCTCAGCTATTTTTTACCGGATTAAAAGCGTTGACGTGGATGGCAAAACAGGCTACAGCAACATTGTCAAAGTGGTTGCAGTTTCTGAAGTTGGTTCTATAAGCCTGGTAAATACAAAGGCCAATGGCTTCACGCTAAAGACCACGCAGCTAAAAGCAGGAAACTATTCCATTTCTGTTGTGAACATGAACGGTCAGGTGGTTTTCAAAACGACAAAACAAATACTGCCGGGAATGCCGTCGGTTTCCATTCAGATGAATACGGAGCTGGCTGCCGGCATCTATGAAGTGGTGGTTGAGCATGGAGAAAGAATGGTAGTTACCGGAAAATGGTAAGCTTTATATTTTTCTTTCAGGAAACGCTACTAATAAACCAATAAGTGTGCTAAATAGCTATGACTTTTATTTGATGACAAGGAAGGAAAAACATTTGTCAGATAGATTTTGCTTACGTTATTCTTTGAAGAAAAATTCGAGCACGGCATTTTTGGAAAAATTGGAAGACAGATTCATCTCATAACGGTGTTTTTTTGTTTTGATGATCAACAAAGCGGTGCAGGGAGGAATGGCCCCCAGGCTTTCAGCAGCCATAAATATTTTATGGGTTGGAACTGCGGGATCGAGATTTACATAAAACTGGAGTGGTTTGTCGCTTATGCGAACCCTTGATAAAACGGGTCTGTCATCAAAATAAACAGAAACTGAATCTCCGTCAATATCCCCATTATCATAAATCGAAACAAGCACAGAATCTTTTTCTTCCTTAGAATATTCCACAAGGTTTTGTACCTCGCTGGCTCTGGATAAGACGGTATCTTTCTTAGCTGGAGGTTCTGCTGCTTTATTCATCGGCAAACGCTTTTCCAGGTACACCGAACTGGAAGGACAATGAAAAATAAAGCGGTCGTTATCACGCCATTTCCCATCCCACCGCATCGTCGTATCTGTGAAAGAAAGCTTCATCGTATAATTTCCAAGGCAATTGGATGAAAACAAACCCAGCCACACCGCTATGGTACTGTCTTCTTTAAAGTAAATTGACGAATCGGCCGCGTGATAGATGCCGCTGATCCGGTAGTGCTCATACTTATTATTGAGGTAATAAAGATGCGACATCCCATTGATTACACTGTCATTTGACAAAGAAAGTTCCACCACAAGTTTTTGCGGGCGGGAGGTAAGGAATGAACGCCTGTAATTTCCCACCCATGTTCCACTGATCTGCTGGCCCTGGGTATGCTGAACTAAAAAAAGAATAACAACCGTAAAGGTTAATACGTATTTATGAATCATTTTGCTGGTACGGTGAAGCTAAGCGAGAAGTTATTTGTGTGCTGTTAAAAAAAATAAAATAAAGCAGACAGTTATCCATTATATCGGAACTATCTGGACCCTCTCCGGAAACATATGCACAGCCCTTCCCGCAACATTTAAAACAAGATCAATATCGCCGCGTTGATTTGTAATTCTCTTTAGAGAACAGAGGGTTCACTTTAATAATAAAGGTCTAATTAAATTCATGGCTCCCGATTTCGTGATATTTGAACTAAAAATGAATCTGGTTGAAAAAGCATGTTTTGAAATTGAAGGGTTTGCCGCTTTTTATGAAAAATTGCGGAGAAAGATAAAGATCCACAGCTTATCGCAAAGCACACTCAAAAGTTATGGCAGGGCCCTTGCGCATATTGGATTACGTTTTCACCTGGTCCCAATTACACTTAGCCAGGAACAGGTGGAACTTTATCTGTATGAGTTGAAATCAAAGGAGCCGGTTCCCTCAG
>JAEWDG010000088.1 GCA_023390215.1 Bacteroidota bacterium
AATGAGTATATTCGCTATACTGTCGGCCATATCACTTAATCGCATGTGATTTGATGATGTAAGGCGAAGCATGGTTTGCATACCTTTAGTTGTACCCTGTTTTTCCGTAATCTCCGGACCTGTTTCCTGGCTTTTTTTGTCGGCCTTCTGTTTAAGCTTTTTCAGGTGTTTTTCCTTCCTGTCATCCAGTTTCTCACGGCAATAAGAGGTATAGTAGACATGATCTCTGAGCATCTCATAGGTTTTCTGAAAATAGGCGGCCTTATCGAGCGCAAACTTGTTTTGAAAATTTATCTCCTGAAAAACCTTTTTATTTGTTTCTTTAAAGTCCTTGGTTCCGAAATTAAAAGTGTCTGCATCGCATATGATCTCCTGCAGCAGATTTACAGGATTCCGGGGGAACTTGGTAACCATTATACATCCCGCAATCTTTTCGATTATATCGTCCTCTACCCCTTTGTTAGCAAAGAACTGTTTCATCAGCTCAACACTTTTTTCTTCATGGTCTTTCCCCTCAGAAAACAGATATCCTGTATCATGAAACCACGCAGCTGTTTCAAGCACGAAGAGGTCGCGCTCTGTAAGATCGTAGTGCGCGGCAATCTCATTTACTTTTTCCACCACATACCGGGTATGCTCATAATTATGATAGATCAGCCCCGGCTTCGCGGAATCACGGAACAAATCCTTTACGTGTGATTCAACTTTATCCTGAATATTTTCGTAGTCCATTGTTTAAAAATTAATATTGAATTTGGTTCCCAGAGATATATTCACAAGACTGCTTTCGTTGGAGATCCCAATTGATGCGGTGAAGGAAATAAGACTATAGGGAACATAATAAAATCCGGCGCCGAACGCATCGTGAAATTGCCTGGATCTTTCATTGTTCATCCACACCCTTCCAATATCGTAATACGCAAGCACACCAAAATCACCGGGAACCAGATATGATTTAACACGCGCGATCCTGAACCGCAATTCTGAACTGCCATAAGCCATCGTTCTCCCGGAAAACCTGTTTTTTCGGTATCCGCGTATGTAATTGTTCGCACCAATATTCATTGCCTGAAAGAATTCAAAGTCTTTGCTGAATATGTGGCCGTAACCCAGTCTGAATATCCCTGCCAGCCGGCTTTTGTCCGAGATCTGGGCGTAAATCGTCATATCGGTATTAACCTTGGTCAGAGACCTGCTGTTTTCGTTCAGGCCCTTCAGCATGGTAAGATCACTGAACCATATTATGCCACGTGTGGGATAAATTTCGCTATTCACGTAATTAATATCCAGACGAAGTTTTCCACCTGCATAATCTTTTGGCGAATAAACTGTGAAGCTGTCTTTACCAATTATCGCAGGGTTTGAAAGAATGCGATCCTTATTTTTTTCAAAATCAGTTTTATAATGCTGATACACCGGGCCCAATGAAACAGATAAAAATTCTTTTAACCTTTTTCGCACCAGCAATTCTGTTGTAAAACTATTGGTACGAACGCGATAGTAGGAAAGCGGTTTTGATTTATCATATATCGATTCATTTCCGTATCCAAAGAAATTATTCAATGTAGGATTGATCCATTCTACATTCGCTAACAGATCATTTTTTGAAATCACTTTGTTAAAAACCCCCTGGTATTTAATCTGGTAAGCGCCATAACCAGGCGCATATAGTGTATTCAGTTTTTGCAAGGTTGCATAAGGTTCAATCCGGAAACCATAGGTTCTTTTCAAAAAGCCAACACCCAGGAGTAATTTATCTTCAGGGTTGAAACCCAGATTTATTACAGGGAACATGAAGCGGTTGTATTCAAAGCCGTTGTTCCGATAATCATTGATCAGCGGATCGGATGAAAACTCCTTATTTGTTCTCCGCAGCGCAAGTGAAACATTTTTTTCTGTGGAAAGATCATAAACAAAATTTCTGACGTTCCCGCGAATATTAAATGTGTCGTTGCCTTTGCCCCCAATTATGCGCAATTTTATTTTTGAATGTACGGCTTCATCAACATCAAACTTATCAGCGTCGTTTAATCCAAACAACCTGACCTCCTTTGTTTCTTTGTCAAGAAAAATCCGATGATACATTACAGTAGCGGAATCGGTTTCTTCATTTTTCTTATAAACCGTGAGTTCAAAACCTTTATCGGATGGTGTAATATGAAAATATTCGGCTTTATTACTACCTGCAACGGAAACAGTCTTACTGAGGAAACGATAATATTTCATTGCAGCCGGCATCAGCTTATCCCGACGGACAATTAAACTATTCTCAATTTTTCCGGCATCCAATGCCCGTATGGGCGCGGGAAGTTCCGCTACCGCATCCTTAATTACGGTATCCTTCAGGTTATTTTGAAAGTCTTTTGTAATCCTTTCCCAGTCTTTTGCATCGAGATGATTCAGGAACAGACGGTCAAAGTTTCTTGCCACATAATTTAACCCGTTAATGTCCCGGAAACCGGGCTTAAATCCCTGCAGGAAACGCATATGTTCTTTTGAAAGATATTTTATCGCAAGCCCATCCGAATTAAAATATGCCTGATCGCGATCACGGGGAATGGGATAATATAATTTTCCTTTCCCCGTATCATCGGTTCCCCACTTCCATTGATCATTATGGCGGTCAAAATCTCCAATGATCATATCCAGCAATCTCGCATTTAATGTTTTTTCCTGGTCAACATGATGATCGTTATCCTCATACATTTTGTTCATGATCTTATTAGTGCTCTTGGGATCTTTATCCAGCACATCAGGCGATCTCGGTTCAAGCATGCATACGGTGTTCGCGAATAAAGGACGATAGTATCCGAGCGCGGGATCATCGGGCACAAAGAAAAATTCAGGATCTGCGCCCGGAACACCCACAGCCCTGGATAATTTATGGATCGTCAGTGGCGCATAGGGGTGACTCGCGGAGATCATATCTGCAACTACCCATTGCGCTATCGTACCGCGCAGGTTGTCCGGGAGTGCCTTCTCCGGATCTTTTTCCACAGAACGCAATGCCCATTCATTGCCTTGCTTATCGGTGAGCTTGAGTGATTTGGTTTGTTTACCGCCGCCGAGACTTTCAATTTTAAATCCACCTTTCTCTTTTTTTAAATTGAATACCTTAAAGC
>JAEWDG010000094.1 GCA_023390215.1 Bacteroidota bacterium
CCTTTAAGGTATGTTCAGGCTTTTCGTTTTCTTTTATTTTTTACTTTCAACTTGCCTGTCACATGCGGCGGAAGACATTCGCGTACTTTCCGCATCAGAGGCAGAATCAATTTTTGATCATCCTGAAGTAAAGCTTGGAGCGGGTACTTATTGTCTGCCGGTAAATTTTACGCTGAATATTTCGAGCGGGGATTACCATTTGGAAGGGGAAGCGGGAAAAACAATCATCACCAGCTATAATCCTTCAGATGCAGAGACTGATTTCCATCCTCAACTTTTGAACACTACTGATCCTGATCTGTTCCAGGACGGTACGTATGTGGTGGCGAACAATCCTTTTTATTCCTTCGGAGGAGGTTTCGCTCATCTTGAACTGCCATACAATACAGGCGGTAAAAAAATTCTTTATACGCAGGGAACAATATTGATAAAGAAGAACGGAGTCTGGAGCAGACATTTTACCGGATCGGGTTTCCATGTACGTGGTTCATTATCCATAACCGGGATTGAGTTCAATAACTGCCAGTTCTATTTGTTTAGCCCTTTTGGAAACCTAAACGCCAAGTCACTAATGATAAGTCATTGTAGATTCAAAAACCTGCCGCGCGTGTTTTCAAGTTCGCTGTATGGCGCAAGGGCCGATACCACATGGTTCAACGCTATACAGGTTTACCCTAATGACGGCCGGTACAGGTTCGGTAAGATGGATATCAACAACAATGTTTTTTCAGAAATTCATACATCTATTATTTGGGGTTGCCCGCCTACCCGTTCCATAAGCATCAGCGATAATCAAATTAGCAACTGCCCTACCGCTATTGCGTTTTTCACATTGTACCAGAAGAATTATGCGGATGAAAGTTGGTTCTCGCAACACAATGAGGAATCAATAACCGGCAATGAATTTCGTGATATCATTCAGGGGGTAAACAGCTGGACGGTTTCCCTGATCCGCACTGCGGGCAAAGCAAGGATTGAAAATAACCGTTTTTATAATTGTACCACGCAGATCTTATTATTGTATGGCGCAGACTCTAAAGTGATAAAAAATACAGTGATAAGGAAACCCTCTTCATATCAACCCCCTGCACCAGTGATCATGGTTAAGAATATCGGAACACCGGTTCACACATTTTGTAAAAACCATATTGAGTCTCCGGGTACGATTTTTATTTCCGTGGAGGGTAAAGCTTCTTTTAAAATATTGCGCAATGATATAGAATCAGGAGTGCTGTTTTCAAAGAATAATTCGGTAGAAGATATAAATGAGTTTCTTCTGATTAAAAAAAATAAGATCAAAACAAATATCCTTGTAAACATCAGTAGTAAAACGGAGACAAGGTTTGGAAATGTCAGGATTATAAAAAATGATATACGCGGATTGGAAAAATTGCGTCAGGGTAAATCAGAGATCAACAGGCTTGAGCTCCGAAAAAATAAAATTCAAAAGAATAGTCAGGATAAGACAGGAAAAAAAGATGCGGGGGGTTAATCAGCTTTAAGAGGAAACAGCGCATCAATTCTATCTGCCAGCTCTCTGTCTTTACTGGTAACAGTGTCGCCCTCGTCGTGTGTACTTAACCATATCTCTACCTTATTGTAAACATTTTTCCATTCGGGATGATGATCCATTTTTTCAGCTATCAATGCAACTCTTGTCATAAAGGAAAATGCATCAGCGAAATTTCCAAAATTAAAGCAACGATAGAGCTTGTTTGATTTTTCTTCCCACATACGTTTCAGATTAAAGAATAAGATGCTGTTTATTTTTTATTTTATCAGGCGTCATCTCTGTAACCAGCTGCACACCCGGAATAATTTTTAATGCCTGTGATAATTCATAGAAATCTTCATGCGAAATTTCCGTCCCTTTGGTTAACCAGAGAAAATCCAGGTGTTTGAATTCAGGTAATAAAAATTCACCGTCGTATTGATTGTTGTACAAATAATGCACGATGCTAAGTTGGGGAATGATATGTTCCGCCACAGGAAAAAAATAGTTCCGTTGCTTTTTTCTTAACTGTATTTCTAGATTATTATTAACCCGGAACCTGAAGCCCAGAGCCTGGTTGATATGCCAGGCGAACTGATAATATTTTAGTGGCGCCACAATGCCCAGCAACCTGGAGTCTTCAAAAAACTCTTCTGCCAGAGATTCATTATCAATTTTAAGTTTCATCAGTCAGAAAGTAACAGTTGTTTCTTTTGTTATACCATCGCGGATAAATTTTAATTTGGTAGTGTCTCCTTTCTTGAACTTACCCAGCACGGACATGTATGCTTCAATATCATCAAAGGGATAATCGCCCAGTTGGATCAGCACATCTCCTGTTTTAATTCCTGCTTTTTCTGCTGGCCTGCCCGAACTTACGCCGTCTACATGTATGCCGTTTCCACTAAATGTATAATCGGGCATGATGCCAAGCGTTACTTTAAAACTTCGTGAACCACCGGTGGATGCTTCTTTTGTTTTTGTAAACGCAATTTTGGGCTGGGATAAGCTGGTTTCTACCAAAGAGAATATATAGTTTACAATTTTCAACTCGGCAGGGTAATTTATTTTATCCGCGTCGTCTTCCGGCCTGTGATAATCGGAATGTGTACCAGTGAAAAAGAAAAGCACCGGAATATCTTTTAAATAAAAAGATGTATGGTCACTTGGTCCTGTTCCGCTGCTGTCGATATGAATATTGAACATTCCATCTTTCCTGTTTAATAATGTTGCCCAGGCGGGAGAAGTGCCGTATCCCCCTACGGTGAGCGCTTTAGAACTGTCGTTGAACCTGCCCACCATATCCATGTTGATCATATAATTAACGGTCGCGAGATCTAGATTCGGATTTTGGGTGAAAGCTTTGGATCCATATAGCCCAAGTTCCTCACCTGAAAAACTGATGAACTGAAAATTAAATGCTTTATTTTTCCCGGCTTTCAACATCCGGGCGAGTTCAATTAATGCAGCTACACCACTGGCATTGTCATCAGCTCCATTATGTATGGTTAGTGTATCATTAAGGTAGCGGGAGTTATGATCCTGTCCCCTGCCCAGGTGATCGTAATGGGCGCCCAGGATGATCGTTTGTACGGCACCGTTATCAATTCTGCCAATAATATTATTACCTGTCCGCTTTTTTTCCAGGATTTCCACGTTCAATGAAATGCTGTTCTTGTCAGCTTCATTTGCGAGATACAGGTCTTTTGCTTCTTTTGAAAGATAGATTAACGGAATCCCCATCGGCTTCTGATGTGAGCCGGACTCAAATACAAGACCGTCCGGAGTTTTTCCGCTGTTATAGATGATCAGTCCTGTGGCACCCATCAGCGCATACTTATTTACCTGTTCGGTAATGTAATTTTCAATATCCCAATGTGGATTTCCAGACTGGTGCTCGATTTCGTCTGCAATATCAAGCGTCCATATTTCTCCGGCTTCTTTTAATGCCATATACAGTTCGCTGGCCGCCTTCCCGTTTGCAGAAAAAACCAGTGGAAAATAATCCTTACCCTGAACCAGGTTTTTTCCGTTGATTTGAAGAAAGGTGTTGGGACCGACCTGTTTTCCATCATTCACTTCAAAAGCCTGCAAGTAGCTTCCATTATCTCCAGCCGCTGTTAAACCGATTTTTCTGAATTCTTCTGCAATGTAGTTTGCCGCTTTTCTTTCTCCTTCCGAACCCGTTCTTCTTCCTTCGAGTTCGTCAGAGGCCAGATAACTTATGTGTTTTTTTAAATTACTCAGTGTTTTTTTGTCTGCTTTCGACATTTTTTGCCCATAGGCGGCGGAGGATAAAACCAATAGCAGAAGGAAAAGCTTTTTCATATTTAAAAATATCAGCAAAGTTAACCATAAGCCTGATGAGGCTATGGGATAGCCCAATGTTTCTGAAATCGTAATCATCAGCCTCCACTTCCCATTACCTTTGCGCATTCTGAAATTTTCCCCGTTGCGCGAACGTTTACATATAGCATTGGTAGGAAACCCGAATAGCGGTAAAACTTCACTGTTCAACTCTGTTACCGGGTTGAACCAGAAGGTGGGTAATTTTCCCGGAGTTACCGTTGATAAAAAGACAGGCAGGCTCGAATTAAACGAAAATCTCGATGCTGACATCATTGATCTCCCGGGTACCTATAGCCTTTATCCAAAGCGGGGCGACGAATGGGTAGCTTATCGCTACCTTATGCAACAGGATGGATCTAAAAAGCCCGACCTGCTTATCGTGGTTGTGGATGCGAGTAACCTGCGAAGGAACCTGCTGTTTTGTTCCCAGATCATTGATCTGAAAATACCTGTGGTTATTGCACTTACCATGATGGATATAGCGCGAAAGAAAGGAACCCAGGTAGATATCGCGGGCTTGCAGAGAGAACTCGGCGTGCCTATCGTATCAGTAAACCCGCGCAGGAATAAATGTGTGCACAGTATCAGGAAGCTTATTCTTTCTCTTTATGAATCCGGGAGCTTCGCTCAGCCCCGCGAGTTTATCGACACCTACATGCTCGCTCCCGAGGCGGTTCTTGCTGTTAAACAGGTGCAACCCTTACTCAGTAATTATACCGCTATACATTACCTTATCAATCATGAACATTTTCAGTTACCGCCTGAAATGCAGATTCGGATAGAGGGTATAGAAAAGCAATTTGCGTTTAACCCTACCCGTACGCAGGCTGAAGAGATCATGCAGCGGTATACGCGCATAAAACAGATCATGCAGTCTTCAGTTGTGGAAGCGGATCCCCTGGAAAAATCACTTTTCACAGAAAAACTTGACGATATCCTGTTGCATCGTAAATGGGGTTACGTGATCCTGCTGCTTGTATTATTCCTACTGTTCCAGTCGATTTTTACATTAGCGCAGTTTCCGATGGATGGGATCGAATGGAGCTTCAGTAATTTAAGTAACTGGCTGGGAAACCTGCTTCCTTCAAACTGGTTCAGCGATCTGATCATCAACGGCGTCGTTGCCGGACTGAGCGGCATTATGGTTTTTGTACCGCAGATCATGATCCTTTTTGGTTTGATCACCTTACTGGAAGATACCGGATATATGGCACGCATCAGTTTTCTAACGGATAAGCTTATGCGAAAAGTTGGCCTGAATGGAAAAAGCGTGATGCCAATGATCAGCGGGCTGGCCTGTGCTGTGCCTGCCGTTATGAGTGCGAGGAATATAGAAAACAAAAAAGAACGGCTACTCACCATACTCGTTACTCCTTTAATGAGTTGCAGCGCCCGGCTTCCCGTGTATACCATTCTCATTGCGCTTGTTATTCCCCGAACCTATTTGTTTGGGTTTATCGGCGTCCAGGGTTTGGTGATGATGGGTTTGTATTTCATGGGTACGGCAATGGCACTTCTTGCCTCCTGGGTTTTTAAATGGTTTATTAAGTCGGCGGAAAGAAGCTATTTCATTCTGGAACTACCCGTATACAGGGGCCCAAGATGGAAAAATATATTTTACACCATGGTCCAAAAGGCGAAGATCTTCGTTTTTGATGCCGGTAAAATCATCCTCGTAATCAGTATAATATTGTGGGCATTGAGCAGCTATGGGC
>JAEWDG010000147.1 GCA_023390215.1 Bacteroidota bacterium
TGAACAGAATATTAAGTTCCCCCTCGATATGTTCACCAACGATCCGCACCCAAAAAAGATGGAACGTGTAAACGAAGTGCTGGAGCGGGTAAACCTGGTGGGCAGCAATAAAAAATTTCCTTCCGAAATAAGCGGAGGTATGAAAAAAAGAGTCGCGATTGCGCGGGCAATCGTACTTACACCAAAATATCTATTTTGCGATGAGCCGAATTCAGGTCTTGATCCCCAAACATCCATGCTTATCGATCAGTTGATCCATGAGATCACGGTTGAGTATAACATGACCACCATTATAAACACTCATGATATGAACAGTGTAATGGAAATTGGCGACAACATCCTTTACATGCTGGATGGTAAAAAAGAATGGAGCGGCAACAGTAAGGATATTATCTATTCGGATAACGCTAAACTCAATGGCTTCATTTTCGCATCCGAGTTTTTACAGGACGCTAAAAATATGCGGATGCTGGAAAATAAGGAACGGTCTGAAAGGCGCCAATAACGCAGCCCCTACCCCTCTCATGGCTTTTACCCCTATCTTTGCGCCCATAATTCAAAAAAACAGCAATTCATATGTCTGTATTGGTAAACAAAAGTTCAAAAATTATTGTGCAGGGCTTTACCGGCACGGAGGGAACCTTTCACGCTACACAAATGCTGGAATATGGCACCAACGTAGTTGGTGGAGTAACACCTGGAAAAGGCGGCTCGACCCATTTGGATAAACCGGTCTTTAACACCGTGGCTGATGCTGTTAAACAAACAGGGGCCGATGTAAGTATCATTTTTGTGCCACCTGCATTTGCCGCTGATGCGATCCTGGAAGCTGCTGAGGCAGGAATAAAACTTGTTGTTTGCATTACGGAAGGAATTCCTGTTCAGGATATGGTTAAGGTTAAACATTTTTTGAAAGGATCAGGCACACGACTGATCGGACCGAACTGCCCTGGTGTGATCACGGCCGAAGAATGTAAAGTGGGTATTATGCCAGGTTTTATTTTCAAAAAAGGACGTATTGGTATTGTTTCAAAATCAGGTACACTTACATATGAGGCAGCTGACCAGGTTGCGAAAGCAGGGCTGGGAATTTCAACAGCGATTGGAATCGGTGGAGATCCGATTATCGGAACTACCACAAAAGAAGCGGTTGAATTATTTATGAACGATGATCAAACCGATGCGATTGTTATGATCGGAGAAATCGGTGGCGGTATGGAAGCAGAAGCTGCAGAGTATATTAAATCAACGAACAATAAGAAACCGGTTGTAGGCTTTATTGCCGGTCAAACCGCCCCTCCCGGTCGCCGCATGGGCCACGCGGGGGCAATAGTTGGGGGCGCCGATGATACAGCAGCCGCAAAAATGAAAATTATGGCTGAATGTGGAATTCATGTAGTAGCAAGTCCGGCGGATATTGGAAAGACGATGGCAGAAGCCATCAGGAAATAAAAAAAGGCCGGAAAAAATTCCGGCCTTTTTTATTCTTATTAAAGGTTAGCTTCTGTAATTCATAATGTATCTGTTAAGTTCCTGTTTGGAACTGCTGAATGAAAACACATCATAAACTGTGAAGTAGTTGTTTCGATCGATCGTTCTGCCGTATGCGAGTTTTGCGATATCAAGTTTATTACTGTCGAAACTGAACAATTGCAACAATTCTTTTACCTGGCTTACTCCAAATAAATTTGAATTGATCACCTGTTTTGCGATCATCAGTTTATCATCCTCAAACCGCGCATTCGTAATGGATTGTTTGATTCTCTCAAAATCCCTTTGATCAATTATTGAATTGTACCCGGCGCTTCCATAACCATTGTGATCCCAGGGACTACTGGCTCCATAATTTATCACGTCCTCATCAACCAGCACTTTTCCTTTCCTTGAAACCACGAACTCTAGATCACTTTTTTCGGAAACATAAATTCTTGAATGGTATACAACATGGTTGTTGAGGAATGGTGAACCGGATTGCCGGCGGCCTCTTTGCAATATGATTTTAAGCGTATGCTGGCCGGTAAAAACACGGTCTATAAAAACTTCAGCCCTTGCGTCGGTACGATATTCGCGACCATCGAGAAAAACAGTGAAGTTCTGATTTGAAAGATTGCTCACCGAAATCGTCCCACTTGCAAAATCATTATTTCGGCGACGTTCTTCGTCTTGTGCGCTTACAGCAACTGAACTTATTAAAATTAAAAGTGTAAAAATCTGTTTCATAGCCAAGGTTTTAAGGTTTTAACTGAACAAAGGATGTTCAGCAAACCGGAAGGTTAACCGGCTATTTCCCAAATAAAAGTTAAGAGCGAATGATCAATCTTTATAATCGAGGAGAAATCGATTCAATGCTTCTTTGGATGCACTGAATTTCAGCACGTCATTTACAATATAAAACCTGTTACGATCTATGGTTATCGGGTATGCATATTTAGCAAGGTCCAAACGGTTTTCATCAAAACTGAATAACAACATCAGCTTCTTAACCTGGTCTACAGAGAAATAGTTGTTCATCATCGCCTGTTTTGCCACTGCCAGTCTGCTCTCATCAAAGCTTTCTTTCTTTAACAGGGCTTCAAGTTCCGCGAACTGCTGATCGTTCATTTCAACAGGCATAGGAGGTTCCCCATAACTCTGTCCCTGTTCTGCATAATATTGATTGTCCATCAATTTTTCATCAGCGAAAACCCGTTTGAACCGATTCACCAGGAAATCATAATGAACATTCGACCTTACATTTATTCTGCTTTCAAAAAGCATTCTGTCTGGATTCATTACAGGTGTTCCTATTTTCCTGATCTTTTGAACGATCCTGATTGTATGAAAACCCGGACGGATATTGTTCAGGAAAATTTCTGTCTGATCTTCCTGCCTGATCATCCTGGCGTCGATGTAAACATAAACTGGTGATTGGGATGAAACTGTTATTACAGCATTACGGAAATGTGATCCATTTGCCCGTCTCTCATCCTGCGCGTATGTGTTTAGTGACTTCAGCAAAATAAGCGCAAATAATATCGAACGAAACATAGATTTTAATTAATAGTAAGTCTGCAAGATAATGAAACGTTAAAGAAAATTTTACAACATCCCAATGTGAAAAATAGTTAACCTGATCATCACTCAAGGTTATCCATAAAGGAATTATCTTGTATCAAATCCAGCTACCATGCGTCTGTTATCTACCAGCTTTTTCGGAATCATCATTTTAACTTTTTTAACCCAGTATGTTTTTTCACAAAATCCCCCTGATTATAAACAAAAATGGGAGGAAATAAATGCGCTTGAAAAAAAAGGGTTAACGGCTTCCGCAAGGGAAAAAACGAAAACGATACTCAGAGACGCTATGCTGGCTAATAATAATGCACAACAACTTAAGGCCACACTTTATCTTCTGAAATATCAGTCATTTACAGAAGAAGACATGGCTGTTTCTGAAATAGCTCTGATCGATAGCCTAAGTGCGCAAACAAAAACGCCGGTTAAAGAAATGCTCACGAGCCTGAAGGCCGATGTTCTTAACGCCTATTTCGTACAAAATAATTACCGGATCCGGACAAGAACGCAGCTCGCCTCAGATAATACTCCGGATTTTCAAACCTGGTCAGCAGACAAAATAAAAAAAGAGATCAACAAACTTTATTTAGAATCAATTTCAAATCAGAAAGCATTACTGGCCTCATCTCTGAATATGT
>JAEWDG010000169.1 GCA_023390215.1 Bacteroidota bacterium
CTTGCCACGTTTGAAGAAAGTACATGATTTAATACGACAAACTGGTAGATTTCTTTACTGCTTTTTTGTTTGTTCGCAGGTTCGGTGAGCATACGATGAAACGCTGCTGATAAATTCGAAATACTCACAAACAGTTCTTTTCTGGCCAGCTTGTATTCCAGCACAGAAACCTGGTTTCCTGATAAAACTTCTCTTAGCATTTTCAGGTAGTTGATGTTCGCTTTTAGTACGCCGTTGAGATAGCTGCTGATATGTTTTGATTCCCAATGAGGGAACAGAAAATAATTGGCAAGAAATGCAAGGAAACCGGCGAAAGCAGTATCTATCAAACGTTCTTCAGCCACGGCCCAGGTTTTTAATCCCAGCAAATTGAAAAGTATGATTACGTAAGGCGTTGTAAAGATCACCATTACACGGTAGTTGATACGCTGGAAAGAATAGGTACCCAACATAAAAAACACAATAAGACCAAAAAGTATATCACGGTTATGAACAAAATACGTGATCAGCAAACCAATGGTGGCGCCTGCAACCGTTCCTACAAGCCGTTGAACATTTCGCTCTTTGGTTAATCCAAAACCAGGTTTCAAAATCACGATGGTGGTAAGCAAAACCCAATAGCTGTGATTGCCATAAGACACGGTTTCCGTTACCCAATATCCAACCAGGCAGGTCAGCATCATACGAATGGAATGACGAAATGCGGCTGATTCTAAGTGTAAATTATTAACAAGCAGATTCAGGTCCACCTGCTGGTGTGATACAAATTTTTTATATTCAGCATCACTGAACAATTTCCTGTTCTCATGAAAGCCGGCTTCAAAATAACGTGCAACATCATCGATCTTCTCGCCGAGGGTACGCAGGTTAACGAGCACTTTTTTTAGCACAAGGGTTGAACGGCCGCTTGTCTGTAACGCATCCACTTTTAATTTCATCGCATTAAGCGCGTCAATAAGGTCGTAAGTTCTTTCGTATTTGTGGTTAGACTGTATAGAGAGCCCGATCGCGTCCAACTCATCCGCAAGCTGATGTAGAATAAGTGATACGTCAGATAAGATACCGGTGTCTTTATAAGTCTTTCTCAACGATTCATAATCATACCAGGTTGCGTTGATTTGTTCATACAGATCCATCAGGTCTGAAAATGTAAGAATCAGAATTTTTCCCTGCCGCGTTGTTTCTTTTGTCAGTTCCCGGTTCTTATACAGTAGTTCGCGCACAGTCTCCTGTTTTTCTGTTACAACTACCTGTTGAGATAGCAGTTTTCGATATTCTTCTTCAAAAGAAGTATTGATGTCGTATAATTCGCCTTTGATCCGCAGATACGCTGCGGTTTCATGTATGCAAAGTCCCAGTGATCGCTGGGCAGGCCGGTAGGGTGTTATCCTGTAAAAAATTAAAGCGAAAAGGAAATACCAGATTCCCCCTGCCAGGATCAAGACAGCTTCTTCCAGCGACTCTCCAGGTGTTGAAAGTTTAGTCATCCGGAGGATCATCGCCAATAAAGCCGCTGTGCCCACCGCAGCAGCCCTGGCCCCGTACACACTGATCATGGTAAAGAAGAAAGACGACAAGCCTACCAAAACTCCCATCACCAGTGCATTACCATTCAGAAAACCCGTGAGTAAGGTCATCAAAAAAACGAACAGGTTGCCATAAAGCATACCATTTTTCTTATGTTCTACGGGGCCCGGAGCATCGCAAATACTCACACATAATGCACCCAGTGCGACGCTGAACCCGGCTTCAATATATCCGAATTGGGCAAGAATGAAAACCGGAATGATGATTTCCAGGGTGGTACGAATGCCGTCCGCCAGGTATTGGCTATAAAGAAAATAGCGGATCTTCTGTTCGCGTGGCTGATACATTGGTACAAATTAAATTGAAAAACAGCTTCGGAACATCGTTCGGAACTATTTGAACAGCTTAATCAGGGATAACCAGAAATGTTTTCGCCAGTTTTCCGGGCACCGGAAGTTCCCTGGTTTCGCCTTCTTTATATGGTAGATAATGAGCAATAACATTCAGTTAGCTAAATACCCGCTTTAGGGTATTGTCCGGCATCTTTGCTTCAGTAATTTTGACTCAGGTTTTTCATAGGATATTGGATTTTAAAGCGGGGCTAGATTTCTATCTTGGCCCTTTTTTTATTTATAAAACGGATACCTGTTGTTTTAGGATACCAACGGCAGGAACTGTATTAACGTGTTTTCATTTTCTTCTGAAGAAAACTGATGTGTAAAATTTCAAATTGTTTTGTGTTTTTAAATTTAACCAGGTTTTTTCCTGATCATATTTTGAATGTTCATTTATAAAGACTTCAGGTTCTGGAACGTACCCAGTCTAAAATTTCGATATAAGATTTTTTTTTCAAACCATGTTCGGCCTGGTCTTTCCGAATAGTTATCCTGGTCTGAAAATTGATACCTCGCCGCATCGTTGTATTTTTATTGATATTCACCATTAATAATTGATAATTGAACAAGCTACTTATTGTCGCGGTTTTTAGTTTATACGCTACTGTTGTAATGGGCCAACGTAATCCCCTGAATTGGGATCATGAAAATTTGATTCGTGCGGGCATAAAAGGCGGTGTTAATCTGAATAAAATTCAGGGTAAATCTTTCAAGCAGGGATTCAATTATAATTTTCAGGCTGGTGGATTTGTGCAGATCAATTTCAGTAAAAGATTTGGGTTACAGCCTGAAGTGAATTTCGTTCAGACTACTGCTGAATTCAGCAGCGATGGAACTGATATTTATGATGATTTGTTTCTGGATGGAGAACAGAAAAAATCCAAACTCAGTTACCTGGAAGTGCCACTATTGCTTAACTATAACCTGGGACCGAGCAGGAGGGTGAAGTTACAGGCCGGTCCTGCTTACGGGGGCTTACTTAAACAAACAACAGACAGCCTGAAAGCAGGTGCCAAACTCTACAAAAATGCGGAGTGGTCGGCGATAGGAGGGTTGTGGATACAACTGCCGCTCGTAAATCTCGGTGCACGATATAAACTCGGCCTTTCAAATGTTAATGCTGTTGATGATCGCCAAACCTGGAGAAATCAGGCAATTCAGATCTTCATTGGCTTAACATTTTAAAATGCAGACTGAATAAACTTCAGTTTATTTTCTGGATTTTTTCCGGGACGGTTTTTATGTTGCGTTAAAAATATGCGTAATAGAAAACCTGAGGATCTTCTCATCATCGATATTGAAACAGTCGCCGTTTCGCCTGATCTTTTGTCTCTGGACCCAGGCTGGCAAAAATGCTGGGCTGATAAAGTCTCCCGATTTATTTCTGATGAATGGACTGCAGAATCTTTATATCCTAAACGCGCGGCGGTGATGGCGGAGTTCGCAAAAATAATTTGCATTTCCTGCGGCCTTTTGGAAAAAGATCATTTCAGAAAATTATACATAAGAAGTTTTTCAGGTGAAGACGAAAAGCTGTTGCTTTCTGAATTTATTTTATTTCTCCGGCAGATGGAAAACAGGGGACGCATATTTTGTTTTGCCGGCCATAATATTAAGGAATTTGATATTCCTTTTATCTGCCGAAGGTTGATCGCCAACGAACTCATGATACCTCGTCAACTGGATTTTCAGGACATGAAGCCCTGGGAAACCAACCTTGTGGATACGTTTCAATACTGGCGTTTCGGAGATTACAAACATTTCACCTCCCTGGAATTATTGACCCGTCTATTGAATATACCATCTCCAAAAGAAGATATCGACGGGAGCCAGATCCATACCATTTTCTGGAATTCCCGCGATGAAGCGGAGCGATTGAAAAATATGGTTAGGATAACGCGCTATTGTGAAAACGACATCATCGCCACAGCAAATCTCATCCTCCGTTTTAAAGGATTACCCGGTCTTCATGAGGACGATATCGTTCGCAGAAATATTCTACCTGAAACTTATTTTGAAACCTGAGCCGGTTCAACTTTTTTCAGCATTACGAGAAATGTCGGAAAGTGATCGGAATACCCATAATTATAGGTGATGCCGTCCCAGGTTCTTTTCGGATAGCCATGATATTTTCCGGTTTGCTGAACAAGATATTCGGGGTTGAAAATATTTGCCTTGTAATAATGATATCCCGGTTGGTTTTTATCCAGCCAGGCCTGGGAAACAACAATCTGATCAAATAAGCCCCAGGAATCCTGGTAAGCTATTGTGCCCAGCCCCTGTTTGTAAAAACTCACCCAGGGGTTGTAAATACCTGAACGCTGAACATCTTTCATATTTCCTTTCGCATTGATCACTTTTGTCATGCTCGGGCTAACGGGATCATCATTCAGGTCGCCCATTAAAACAACTTTCGAGTAAGGGTTAACACTCATGATAGAATCGATTACTTTTTTTGCCGTTCCTGCCGCAGCAGCGCGTGCCGGTATGGAACGTTCTTCACCGCCCGACCTTGAAGGCCAGTGGTTTACAAATACATGAATGGTGTCTCCATCCAGCATTCCCTTTACATATAACACATCACGGGTAAAATAAGAATCCTTCGAACCACCAGGAAGTTTTACGAACAGGGGTTGGGAATATAATGGAGTGAAATATTTTGGGTTATAAAACATTGCCACATCTACCCCCCGAACATCCGGAGAATTATAATGAACGAACTTCCAGCCGCGTGCACTAAGATTTTTACTTTTAACGATGTCGGTAAGAACAGTATCGTTCTCAATTTCCGCCACGCCAAGTATGGCCAGGCCATCAGGGTTTACAGAAGTTCCCATTTCTGAGATGACGGTGGAGAGCCTGTTTACCTTGTCCAGATATACGCGGGAATTATAATGTCTTTCACTTGTGGGCAGAAATTCTTCATCATCGATCATTGGATTGTTAACCGTATCGTAGAAATTTTCCAGGTTGTAAAATCCGATAATGGCGGGTTTGAAAGATGACTTTTGAGCATAAGTTGCTGAAAAACAAGTAAATAGGATAGCAGTTGCAGTAAATAATTTTCTCATTTTCATTAATGTGTGCGGCAAAGTTATCTGAACCTGGGTATCCTGCAAAGGACGTGGATAAGAACGAAATGTTATTGTTGACAAAATCTCACCGCGGGAGCGTATAAGTTGTAGATTTGCGAACTTTTTTTAACAAAGCTAATTATGATTATCAGACCAAAACATTTCCTGCTTATGGGATTGTATCTGGGTTTTGCTTCGCCTTCGGTATTTGCCCAGGTGCCGCAACGTACGGATACGCTTCCCGCCCGGGACAGTTTAGTAGAGATCTTGAGAGACAATTTGCAGGATAATATCCCTGTTATTTCTCTGGATGAAAGCGACGGAGAAGATGGAAGCGCTCAGAACGTTTCCTCACAGCTTGCAGCCGGACGCGACCCCTTTTTAAATGCTGCAACTTTTAAATTCAGCGCTGTTCGTTTCCGTATTCGCGGTTACGATGCTGACCAGTTCGGAACCTATATCAATGGTGCTCCCATGGAGAATCTTGATAACGGATTTACCCCTTATGGTCAATGGGGCGGATTGAATGATGTATTCCGTAACCGGGAAACTATCATGGGGCTGAGCTCCTCAACCTTCGCCTATGGCGGAATTGGTGGTGTAACATCTTTCGATACCCGGGCTTCCCATCAGCGTAAGCAAACCACATTGAATTATGCTGTGTCAAACCGTAATTATGTACACCGCCTGATGGTAACACACTCAACAGGTTTGAACATGAAGGGTTGGGCATTTTCATTTTCCGGTTCACGCCGCTGGGCCGATGAAGGTTTCACAGATGGAACTTTCTACGACGGATGGTCCTTCTTTGCTGCAGTTGATAAAAGAATAAGCGACAAGCAATTATTATCTCTTGTGGTTTTTGGTACGCCTACAAAAAATGGCCGTCAGGGCGCTTCCGTTCAGGAAATGCGCGATCTGGCCGGCTCTAACTATTATAATCCTTACTGGGGTTATCAGAATGGAAGAAAGCGTAACGCCAGCATTGCGAAATCTTTCCAGCCCGTAGCTATCCTTACACACGACTGGAAACTGAATGATAGAACTTCACTGGTTACCGCAGGTTCAGTGACTTACGGAAAAAGAAGTACGACCGGGCTCGACTGGTATAACACAGCCGACCCACGTCCTGATTATTACCGTTATTTACCCAGCTATCAGCTTGATCCGGCTTATGCGGAACAGCTTAGCCAGGAGTTAATGAATGATGTGAACAAACGCCAGATCAACTGGGACGCATTATATCAAACCAATTATGGTTCTTACGAGACGATCAATAATGTAGACGGCGTTCCCGGTAAAACAGTTTCGGGTCTGCGTTCACGTTATATCGTTGAGGACCGTATTGTTAACATGCGTAAGTTCAGCTTTAACAGTACCATCAACTCTACAGTTAGTAACCATGTTATTCTGACCGGCGGGTTAACTTACCAGGCTCAGAACAATAATTATTATAAAGAAGTGGATGATCTTTTGGGTGGAGATTTTTACGTGGATATTAACCAGTTTGCCGAAAGAGATTTTCCTACAAATCTTTCCGCGGTTCAGAACGATGTAAATCATCCAAACCGAATCCTTCACGAAGGAGATAAATTTGGCTATAACTATGATCTCAATATTAAGCGCGGTTCAGTGTGGGCACAGGCACACCTGAAATTCACGAGAATGGATGCGTTTATTTCTACTGAGCACAGCTATACCAGTTTATTCCGTTATGGAAATGTACGCACCGGACTGTTTCCTGAAAATTCATACGGAAAATCAAAGACCTATAGTTTTTACAATTCAGGAGTTAAAGGAGGGTTGACTTATAAACTTAACGGACGCAACTATATTTTTGGTCGCGGAAGTTATGAATCTCGTGCGCCATTCTTTGAAAACGCGTTCATTGCTCCACGTACCCGTGATTTCGTTCAGGATAACCTGAAATCAGAAGATGTATTGTCTACGGAAGCGGGTTATGCGATGAATTCGCCAAAACTGAAACTCAGATTAACCGGATACTATACCGAGATCAAGAACAGTTTGAATGTGCTTACCTTCTACCATGATGAGTACCGCAATTTTGTAAACTATGCGATCAGCAATATCGGCAGAGTTCACATGGGTCTTGAATTCGGCGGTGAGGCGAAAGTTTATAAAGGTCTTAGTGTAAATGCAGCTGCGGCGATTGGCAGATATTATTATAATACACGTCAGCTCGCTACTGTAACCGTTGATAACAGCGCGGAAGTGGTTTCTAAAGATCAGGTCGTTTATTCAAAGAATTTTTACGTTCCTACTCCGCAGAATGCCTATACAATCGGATTGGACTATCGTTCGCCTAAATTCTGGTTTGTCAATGTGAACTTTAATTATTTCGACAGGATGTACCTGGATTTCAACCCGCTTCGTCGTACAGCCAATGCTGTGAGTGGCCTGGAAGAAGGTTCACCTGCATGGCATGATGTAGTTGACCAGGTTAAACTGGACGATCAGTTTACGCTCGATGCATTTGCAGGTTATTCATGGATGATGAACCGCAGGTTTAAATCACTGAAGAAAAGAACTTATCTTCTGTTCAACCTCGGCGTGAATAACATCCTCAATAACACAAATATTGTTTCGGGTGGATTTGAACAATTACGTTTTGATTTCGCTGAAAAGAATATCAATAAATTCCCTGACAAGCGTTTCTTCGCGTATGGAACAAATTTCTTCGCGAGCATAGGCATCAGATTTTAATTCAACAACAACTTATTTAAATAGAAAATCATGAACAAGTTAGCCAGGTTATTCACCGTTGTATCGCTGATCGTGTCGGTTGGTACATTCACGGCTTGTAAGAAAACCTTCGACAACCCTCCTGCAGCATCGGATCCTGCGATGGTTGCAAACACCACCATCAAAAACCTTAAAGCGCTTCATACCGTTCCTGGAGCTTTTGACGTAATTACCGACAACCTCATCATTTCAGGCGTTGTTGTTGCCGATGATAAGAGCGGTAACCTTTACAAACAACTATTTATCCAGGATGAAACCGGTGGAATACAGGTTCTTCTTGACGCGAACAGCCTTTATGGTACATATCCTGTTGGCCGCCGCATTTTTATTAAATGTAAAGACCTTTGCATTTCAGATTATAATGGTATGATCGAACTCGGTGTGAAAGCTTATGTGGATGGAAGTCCTTCTGTTGAGGGAATTCCTTCAGGTCTGATCAGCCAGTACGTAGTAGGCGGATCTTTGAACAATCCTGTTGTACCTATAGTAGTAAATCAAAACGATTTGGGTACCGGAATGCAGGACAGATATCTGGGTAGTCTTATCCAGCTTAATAATTACGAATTTGCAGATACCACACTTACCTATGCTGACACATCAGCATATAAATCAACCGTAAACCGTGATATCAAAAACTGCGATGGACAAACCATCATCGTGCGTAACAGTGCGTATGCAAATTTCGCAGGACGTAAACTTCCCGGAGGAAATGGAAGCATCGTAGCTGTTTACACAACTTTTGGAACAACCAAGCAATTGTTGCTTCGTTCAGCGGATGACGTTCATTTCACCGAACCGCGCTGTAATATTTTTGAAGAGTACTTCACTTCATTGACATCAGCAGATAACAACCTTGAATTTTCTTTTCCGGGTTGGACAAACATCGCAGCTAACTCCTCTGCGAAATGGAAAAACACCGTGTTTGGTTCTTCCGGCCGTGCTATTAAAGTAAGCGCATTCGGAACCAGCCTTACTCAGGATACAGCCTGGTTGATCACTCCGCAGTTGTCTTTACCTGCAGGTTCTACGCCTAAGCTAAGTTTCAGCACAGCTTACCAGTTCGCTGTTGGCCCAACAACGTTGCATGCTTATATATCTACCGATTATGTAGCGGGATCAGATCCTAATACGGCAACCTGGACACAGCTCACTACCAATGCCAATATTCCGGGTAATACTGCAACCAATAACTCTTCAAGTTTTAGTACATTGACCTCAACCGGTCCACTGGATTTGACGGATTATGCAGGCCAGAACGTGTATATCGCGTTCAAATATATGGGTGGCACTTCAGGCCCAACCCGTACCACTACTTTTGAAGTAGATGACATCAGGATCACTAAACAATAATTTTAATGAAGGGCTGTGCATTTAGTACAGCCCTTCTATTTTGCTAAAAGCTGTTTATGAAAAAAATTTTTACACTTTTATTTATACTGTTTTCCGCAACAGCCTTCTCCCAATCAACCACCTTAGTGATCAGCCAGGTGTACGGAGCCGGCGGGAACAACGGTGCAGTTTATAAGGCTGATTATGTGGAACTGCATAATATTTCCGGAAGTGCCATTGATCTCACAGGTTATAGTATTCAGTATGCGTCTGCAACGGCCACAGGTAACTGGACAGGTGTTGCGCCTCTGCCAACTGCTTCAATTCCTGCAGGCGGATATTATCTGATCCAGATGTCGGCTGCTGGTGCGAATGGTGCTGATCTTCCAACGCCCGATTACCTTGCGAATCCAACAATTGCTATGGGTGCTAACAACGGACGCGTAGCGCTGGTGAATGATCTGAACCCCATCGCCGCATGCCCTGCCGGCGGTGTTGTAATCGACCTTGTAGGATTTGGTAGCTCTGCCTGTTTCGAAGGCTCTGGTGCCGTACCTGCATTAAGCACAACGCTTGCCGGTTTCAGAAATAATAATGGTTGTACAGATACAAATGACAATGCCGCTGATTTTACAACGGGTGCCCCTGCTCCCCGTAACAGTGCGAGTCCGGTTTCTGCATGTGGTGTGATTAATCCTACACTTACTGCTAATCCTGCTTCTTTGTCATTTGGTAATATCACCGTTGGTTCTTCATCTGCGTCTCAGTCATATTCATTGAGTGGTGCTAATCTTCAGGGTG
>JAEWDG010000185.1 GCA_023390215.1 Bacteroidota bacterium
AGCTTGTTCAGGAGCATAAACTGGATCTTAATGCGGAACTGAAACAATATTTTCCAGACTTCAATTATCCCGGCGTCACCATTAAAACCTTGCTGAGCCACAGAAGCGGCCTGCCAAATTATTTGTATTTCATGGATAAACTGGGTTGGGACAAGAAACAGTTTATGTCAAACAAAGATGTGTATACCTGGCTGGTTCAGAAAAAATCGCAGATACAGGGTATTGGTGTACCTGATAAGCATTTCGCTTATTGTAATACCAACTATGCATTATTGGCTTTGCTGATCGAAAAGATCTCGGGCCAGTCATATCCTGAATTTATGCGCACCCAGGTGTTTGAACCGTTAGGCATGACCAACAGCTTCGTGTACACGCCGGCAGACAGCGCAAGAGCGAATCCTTCCTACGACTGGCGGGGTCAGCTTATTCCAATGAATGACCTGGATCTTGTGTATGGTGATAAAAATATTTATTCTACCTGCAGGGATCTGTTGCTTTGGGACCGGGCGCTCAGGTCGAATGTGATCTTTTCGGATTCAACGCTCGAAGCAGCGTATACGCCTTACAGTAACGAAAGGCCCGGCGTGCACAATTATGGTTTTGGTTGGCGTATGAATGTATATCCTGATGATAGTAAGCTGATCTTTCACAACGGCTGGTGGCATGGTAACAATGCATCTTTTATCCGTATGATCCCCGAAGGCATTACCATTATATTAACCGGTAATAAATATAACCGGGGTATTTACCACGCGAAACAATTAACGCCTTTGTTTAATACCCACTATGGATATGTGCCAGATGAGGAAGAGTCCACTAAATCATCTAAATAGTTCGCACAGCAATTGAATCTATTGTAAATGCCCGAACAACAGATAAGCCAATAGAATCGATGTGATAATGCCAACGAGGTCAGCCAATAACATAGAACCGACTGCGTACCTCGTATTGCGGATGTTTACTGCGCCGAAATAAACCGCGATCACATAAAAAGTGGTGTCTGAAGATCCCTGGAGAATACAGGAAAGTGTTCCTGCGAAAGAGTCGGCGCCCAATGTATCCATGGTATTTACCATCATTCCTCTTGCAGCCCCTCCGCTGAAAGGCTTCACCAAAGCGGTGGGCAGCCCATCTACAAATCGTGTATCCATGCCCGTCATTCCCACAAGCGATTTTAAGCCGTTGATGACCATATCAAAGCTTCCGCTGGTTCTCAACATACTTATCGCCACCAACATACCTACGAGATAAGGTATGATCTTTACCGCAATCTCGAAACCTCCCTTCGCACCCTGAATGAAAGCATCAAAAACATCAATTTTTTTATAAACCGCACCAACAATAATCGCCAGAAAAATTAATAGAATTAAACCGTTGCTAAGTGTGGATGAGAATAGTGAAACCGCTTCTGAACTCAAAGAATGGATATACGCGATCAATGCCGCGATAACTGCCGAAATCCCCAGAATCCAGAATAAAATTACAGGTTGAAAAAGATTAATCTTTTGCCGGATCGCCACGATCGTCATCGCCGCAATGGTTGCCATAAAAGTGGCGATCATGCAGGGAATAAAAATGTCCATAGGATTAGTCGCGTGAGATGCCGCTCGCAGCGCGATAACGCTCACGGGGATCAGGGTCAATCCCGATGCGTGTAAGCTCAGGAACATGATCTGCGCGTTTGAGGCTACATCTTTGTTTGGATTGATCTCCTGCAAACTTTCCATTGCTTTAATTCCAAAAGGTGTGGCTGCATTATCCAGCCCTAATAGATTAGCTGAGAAATTCATCATCATGTGCCCCATAGCAGGATGACCTTGGGGAACATCGGGAAAAATTTTTCCGAAAAATGGCCCAATGATCCGCGATAAAAACCTGATCCCTCCTGCCCGCTCTGCTATACTCATGAAACCCATGAATAAAGCCATGATGCCGATCAATCCCAATGAGAGGTTAACCGCTGTCTTACAGGTTTCCAAAATACCATCTGCCCCCTGCAACGTGTAGGTCTGGTATTTCCCGCCGCCATAATCTGCGATAAAATGATCATTCTGTCTTACGACGGCAGCGTTTTCAAATTTGCCGGAAACGGAATCAGGGAGCTGAGCCCTGCCGGTTAAAGCGATCTTTATGGTATCTCCCGTTTTACCCGTAACCATCTGACTGAAAATGGTTCTTCCTGAACCATCACCAAATAACCTGAACAATGCGACAATGAGTGCAATAAGTACAAATGCAGACCAGATCCTGCTTAAAGCCATCCGCGGGAAGGGTTTTGTTGAAGGGTCAAATTACAGTATTTACCTCAATTCAAAACAGTTAAGACCTTACCTTTGCAGCCGATTTTAAAAGTTTATACATAATGGCATTACAGGCAGGGATCGTGGGGCTACCCAATGTTGGAAAATCAACACTTTTTAACGCAGTAAGTAATAGTGCAAAAGCACAGGCAAGTAATTACAGGTTCTGTACCATCGAACCAAACGTTGGCCTGGTAAATGTTCCCGACACCAGATTGAATAAACTGGAAGAACTGGTTAAACCGAATCGTGTTGTTCCCACACAAATCGAAATTGTTGACATCGCCGGACTTGTTCGCGGCGCTTCAAAAGGTGAAGGCCTGGGAAATAAATTCCTTGCGAATATTCGTGAAGTGGATGCGATCATACATGTGATCCGGTGCTTTGAAGATGAAAATATCCTCCGGGATGAAGGTCCCATCAATCCTGTTTCTGATAAAGAGATCATCGAAACAGAACTTCAGTTGAAAGACCTCGAAAGCCTCGATAAAAAAATTCAGCGCACAGAAAAAATGGCTAAAGCTGATCCCAAGCTCAAGGCCGAACTGGATGTATTACTTCGTTGTAAAGCACATCTTGAGCAGGGAAAAAATATTATAGCGCTGGGCCTTTCAAAAGAAGAAAAAACAGCTATCGCAGATCTTTTCCTGCTTACTGATAAACCCATACTTTATGTGGCCAATGTAGATGAAGCAAGTATGCATAGCGGGAATAAATTCAGCGAACAGCTAAAGGCTGCAGTGGAAAAAGAAGGAAACCAGATTATTGTGATGACCAATGCGATTGAAGCGCAGATCGCTGAGTTTGAAAATCCCGAAGACAAGGCTATGTTCATGGAAGAATATAAAATGACGGAGCCTGCACTTGATCGTTTGATCAGCTCCACATACAAACTCCTGAACCTGTCAACGTATTTTACGGCGGGTGTTCAGGAAGTACGTGCATGGACAATACAGCAGGGCTGGAAAGCACCCCAGGCAGCTTCCGTAATTCATACGGATTTCGAAAAAGGTTTTATCAAGGCGGAAGTGATTGCTTATGATGACTTCGTACAATACGGTTCCGAAGCGGCCTGCCGCGAAAACGGTAAATTAAGAATTGAAGGAAAAGAATACCTGGTGAAAGACGGTGATATCATGCATTTCCGTTTCAACGTTTAGATCTGCTGGGTTGACATAAAAAGAAAAGCACCTTTATGCAAGGTGCTTTTTTATTACCGGTTGATATAATTATAAAGAAGGGATCAATACCTGATCTATTTCGTGCAGGGTGCCATTCAAGAAATGCTGATCGCTGGTACCATAGGGATCTGGTGTGGGATCGATCAGGAAATTTGAAGGAGACGGATTAAACGCTCCTTTTGCTGTTGCCGCCGTAGCACCCATTGGTCCAAAACTTGCCTGAAGCAATACCGGAGGAAAAGAACCTGTAGTGGTGCTTGCGCTGCTTAGCAGTGTGGGATATGCCGTTGCAGTTACGGGAAGATTGTTGGTAAAAAACCTGCCCGGCCTTTGAATGAACAGATCGGCGCTTGCAGTGTTTTTAAAACCGTCGAACATATGATATACAGCAATTCCTTTCACCATTTGAGTGGTTACGAACGGACTGCCGAGGAACCCAATGAAGCTGGCATCGGGATCTGTTGGAGTAAGTAAGCCCTGGCTTAGAAAACTGATCACGTTTTTCATTGCCTGATTGGTTGGTGCGAGCACAGTA
>JAEWDG010000019.1 GCA_023390215.1 Bacteroidota bacterium
ATCTGACAGTGGCGTGTAGCCAAAACCTGGAATGGTAGAGCAGAACACAGCCGTAACCGGCGCATTCATTGCAGAACAAAAATGAAGAGGCGCACTGTCGTTAACATAATTCATCACTGCAAATTTCATTAATGCAGCCGATTGCAAAAAACCCAGTTTGCCAGCCAGTACTTCAGCATTCCGCGCGTTAACCTGATCCAGTAATTTGTCACATTCCGCGACATTATCAGGTCCTCCTAACAAATAAATTTGATAGTCAGGTGGAATTACATGAATGAAATCCAGCCATTTCTCAGGAGGATATTTTTTCGTAAACCATACACTCGAAGGAGTGATGGTTATAAAAGGCGCCTTGCAGTATGATTTTATTGTTTGGTAATCTTTTTCTGAAGGATATAGTTTTGGCTTTGCCGGAACCGCATCTGTAATCGAAGAGATCAGTGCATGATTTCTTTCTATTTCATGCTTACCTGCGGCCGGATCGATATGATGTGTAACTTTTTTTGTGAACGCCCAACTCATGGGGTTTTTATCAAACCCGATTTTTTCCTTCGCTCCGGAAAAAGCCGTAAGTATGCCTGTAGATAAAAATCGCTGAACATTAATTATTTTATCATAACGGTTTTCACGTATTTTTTTTATAAGCCGGAACAGATTTTTATTCTTTGATTTTTTCTTGTCCCAGATTATTACGGATCTCAAGAATGGATTGTTTTCCAGTAGAGGTTCATTCCCTTTCCGTACTAAAAAATCAATAGGCTGATCTGGAAAATAAGCATGCAGTTTTTCGATCAGCGATGTGGCCAATACAACATCTCCGATAAAAGCGGTTTGTATAATCAGGATTCCACGCACCCCGCAAAGTTATCTATAAAACTTGCGTGTCGCTCTGTACATTTGCGAAAACCGATAGCATGAAAGAAATGATCCTTCAGGCCTGGGCTTACCGGGAATTATTGTTACAGGATAAATATAAGGAAGCGGTTAAAGCAGTAATTGAAGAGGTGGATAAAGGCAGGCTTCGTGTGGCGGAACCCGTTAGTGAAGGCTGGCAGGTAAATGAGTGGGTAAAGCAGGCCATCCTTATGTATTTTGGCGTACAACAGATGCATACTTTTGAATTGCCTCCCTTTGAGTTTTATGATAAGATGAAGTTGAAATCAGGTTATGCCGCGCTGGGAGTGCGTGCTGTGCCGCATGCCGTTGCACGCTATGGAGCTTACCTTGCGAAAAACGTTGTGCTCATGCCTTCTTATGTAAATATTGGTGCCTATGTAGATGAGGGTACAATGGTTGATACATGGGCAACCGTAGGAAGTTGCGCGCAGATCGGTAAACATGTGCATCTCAGTGGCGGTGTGGGCATTGGTGGAGTTCTGGAACCATTGCAGGCCAGTCCTGTGATCATAGAAGATAATTGTTTTATTGGCAGCAGGTGCATTGTTGTGGAAGGCGTGAGAGTTGGAAAGGAAGCGGTACTCGGTGCTAATGTGGTGCTCACACAATCAACAAAAATTATTGACGTAAGTGGCACAGAGCCCAGGGAAATGAAAGGTTATGTGCCGGAACGAAGTGTGGTGATACCAGGTACCTATCAGAAAAATTTTCCTGCAGGAGAGTATGGGGTGAGTTGTGCATTAATTATTGGAACACGCAAAGCGAGTACTGATTTAAAAACCAGTCTGAATGAAGCATTGAGGGATTTTAACGTACCCGTTTAATGCAAATCATGAAAATTTTACTGTTATTCTTATTTTTCTGTACCGGCAGTTTGTTGATTATGCCGAAAGGGTTCACTGATCTAAAGTTTCAGGGGTACAGGGGAAAGATTAAAACAATAAGCAATATCACTTACGAGGGAAACAAACTCAATTTTAAAATTTCAGATTCAACCCAATGGATAAAAAAGGACATTTTTGAATATAACAGTGTTGGGTTTTTATTAATGCACCGGGAAATTCAAAATAATCCAGGCGGGGAATATGAACTGATCACGAAATATGTGCATAGCGATTCCGGAGCCGTATCCACTACCTATCATGGATCAGACCTGATCAATATGACGGTAACGAACTGGTTAACAGATTCAAGTTTTGAGATAATTCAAAAAGATCAGAAAGGCCGGTTACAGGTTTATACGATCCAGGTGATTGATAAGAATTTCAAACTACGATCGGGTGAAATGAAGTATTACGCAAAGCCTGATTCCGTTGCTTACCATGAACGATATGAGGTTTTGTTTGATGAAAAATCTAAGTCTGAGAAAACGATCGCCTCTGTTTTTCCAAGAATTAATAACAAACTTGTAATGAGGGATTTTAAGAAACCTGATAAACATGGAAATCCAACAGAAATTGATCTTATGCAGAACGGTCTCCGTTTAGGTTTCAGGAGAACATTTTCTGATTATATTTATTATCCTTAAGAATTGTCTTGCAATACAGAAGTATAAATATCAGCCTGATCCTGTTGCTGCTTATCCTGGTTTCCGGAATTGGAATGGAGGAGCAGGATTGTGCTTTTGACTGGCTGGATGGTAGCTGGAAAAATGACAGATCAGAACATTCAGTTTATGAAAACTGGCACAGCAAAGGCGGGAGCAACTTCCATGGAATTTCATACCGGATCATCGATTCAGATACTGCCGTTTCAGAAGTTATGGAACTGGTTAAAGAGGATCATGAATATTATTTTATAGCTACAGTTGCCGGACAGAATAATAATTTGCCTGTAAAATTTAAGTTGGACTCCTGCGCGCCGGGTTTTTTCAGGTGTTCAAATTACAACCATGATTTTCCGCAGATAATTAGTTATCAAAGAATCAGTAAAAATTCGCTTGAAACGGAAATTGCCGGCAATATTAAGGGAGAAATGAAGCGCATTCGTTTTACAATGAAAAGAATTTAATTTGTTATCTTGAATTTTAAAAATCTGCATGAAACATTTTGGACTTGTATTGGTATTCGTTAGCCTGTTTTTTATTTCCAGATCACAAACAGGTACAAAAGAGGCAATACTGGGTTGTTGGCAGCCTCAATCGGTAAAATGCGATGATCCTGCTGCTTCGGCCGCGGAGTCCAACGAGGAGTTGAGATCCCAGCAATTTTGTTTCGAAACGGATGGTAGGTTTAAAGTGCGGTATAAACAGGGATCCAAAATGCT
>JAEWDG010000199.1 GCA_023390215.1 Bacteroidota bacterium
AAATAATGCATACGTACGCCGGGCTTTTTAATTCCGGTAGCAGAGATAAAACGTTCCAGTTCTTCTCTCATTGCTGCCTCATCATTGTATGACATTCCATGCACGCCGACCTCAAAACCATTCTCAAGCATATCATTCATAAAAGGTTTAGCCTGCTCCCAGGTATACCCCACGCCTAACCCGGGTCGCATTACAAAAAAATATGTCGCCGGAATGCCGAGTGATTTTTCAAATGCCATCAATTCCTTTAGTCTGTTGATTCGTTTGTCACTCCAAAAATTTATACGCTCTAAGAATACTGAGGGGCTAATCACACCGGTGATCATTAATTTAAATGACCTTAACCAGAGTTTTGGGATGTAAAGATCTTTGCTAAGATGTTCCGACCAGAATAAATGATCGACGTCGTGTGAAACAATTATTTTCAATTCTTCGTTAACTGTTATGTTTGATACCTAATATATCCTGGTAGTAACTGAAATATTTTTTTCCAAAATCTGCATTACTGAATTTCTCTAATATTGTTGTTCTTGCATTGCTTCCCAGTTGTTCTATTAGTCCATGTTGAAGAATTACTTTTTTCATCATTTTGTATAATGCATCTGCATCCACTTTATCGCAAAGCAAGCCATTTTCATTATGTGCTATCAACTCCCTGATGCCTCCAACCTGTGTAGCAATTACCAGATTACCTGTCGACATTGCCTCCATAGCCACATTGGGTAAGCCTTCCGCCAAACTTGGTACCAGGCATACGTCGCCATCACGATGAAACGCAGGAATTCTTTCCGGGCTTAATCTCCCAAACAATTCTACCCTCGCGGGATCTTTCAGATTACTGCGCCAGCTTTGTGTGATTTCAATATTTCCGTCCGGGCCGGCGAACCGTAGCACAATATCGTCATGCTCTTTTTCCAAACGCTCCCAGGCCTCCATAAGCAAATAACCGCCTTTGGTTTTTCTGCCAAACTCGTGACTATAATTTGGTAGTCCGCCCAGATAATAAAAACAAATTTTATCCCTGTTTTTTTTTGAAACCGGGGCGAACAGCGATGTATTCACACCACGATAGATGACGTTCTCCCGGGCTGCGCTTCCGAATAAATGATGAAAAGTTTCAAGCGAGGCTTTGCTGTTGAAGGAAACTGCATCCAGGTCCGCAACGAAATTTTTCATCCAGCTTTTGGATTTAATTGCCGGCAAATCATTGTTGATATCTCCGCTAATAAATTGCCCAAGCACTTTAAATTTGTATCTCTCCTTTAACCAGGTAGCCACCACAGCTATGTTTCCATCGCCGGCAAGCACCAGGTCTGCCTGTTTCAAAAATCCACCCGCAAAAAAACGAATGAACCGGGCCAGCATCTTACTATTAAAATAATAAAGTTGCCTTTCCGCGATGGGGCTATAGGGTATGCAGAGTATAATGCGTTCATAACCTTCTTCTTTTATCCGCTCCGCCAATCTTCGCCCAGGCTTGAATATCCTTAACTGTATTACGGTGAGATCAACCAGTCCACAAATAGCCATGGCGGCTCTTTTATTAAAAATACCGTGCGAGGGATTATCAGGTGTGGGAAATCCGCTTACCAGGAAAACAACCTTAAGCTTTTCTGCCATTATGCCTTTTTGATCGGCCTGAAAATTTTGTGCGCAAACAAACTTACTCCTGCCCTCATTCTGTTAAGGGGATTCGCAGCATACCGTTCAAACTTGTCAGCATACTGGAGAAGCTTTTTATCTGCTTTGAAGTCGTTCAGAATTCTCAATTGGCAGATATGCAGGTTGTGATACATGATGCTCGCGTTATAATCTGGCGCATCGAGCATATAAATAGACCAGAAGCCTACATCAAAACGCTGAATATTATTACATACAGATCTATGACCAATTTCAAAAAGTTCTTTATGAGCGGGGTCGCCGGTTATCCGCCACAATTCCCAAAGACCGATCACAGAATATACGTGTCCGTTTAAAATGAATCTGCTTCCCTCCAGATACCAGGGATCATTAGTGCCGGGAATATTTTTGGTTACACCGTTAACTTCTTCACCAAACCTGAAAGTCTTTGCAATGTCGGCGGCGAGCCGGAGATATTTTTCATCATTCGTTAAGCAATATGCTCTTGCGAGCACACTAATTGCTTCGCCCTGGTCCATACCACAAACTTTTCCGGCAGTTTCCGATTTATCCAGATACCATAAAACGGTTGCAAACCCTGCAGGTTGATAGACATGATTTTTATAAAAATATTCCGCCGTTTTAATGATGGGCTCCGCATATTTCTTTTCACCTGTTTCCAGGAACAATTCCCAATTACCGAAACAATATGAGCACATGGTCGTGGTAAAATGCCCGAGATCTCCGTTGTACAATCGATTTAGCGGTAATCCGTTTTCATCAAACCTTGTATAATGTCCCTGTGCGATCCTGGGTTTGAAAGAAAGCGGATGATGGCCCAGCTTATATTTTTTTGGATTCAAAAAATCTTCGGCAGGCCGTTTCTTCCAATAGGTAAAAGTGGGCTGCAGATAGAGTAATAATTTGCGGGTATTATCTTTCATCGGTTCAGTTTCATTTTATTAAGCGCTGCAAATTTATGAAGTGTAAATCCCAGACTTATGATCACCGGCCAGCGCTCCGGATGTAAAAACAACCGGTCGATATCTATGTCCAGTTTTAATTGTTTAACATATTCCAGATATCCGGACATAAAAGGAAATTTCTCCATCAGTTTATAACCGGACCTGTCGATCAACTTCTTTTCCTTACCTGCCGCGATAATTTTCGCCGGCAGTATTGATTTAAGAACATATTTCATCCGGTTCTTAAATGGTTCCCCCTCCGCATATGTATAACCGGAAACGGTGCCTACGCCTGCAAGTCGCGGATCATTCCGCCTTAGCATCTCTTGTTGAAACCAGTAAGAAATTCCCTGGTGTGGTAAGCTCCGGTAGGCATTCAAAACTACCTGCGGATCGAGATAGGGCGGCAGTTGCATTACAAATTGGTTTTCACCATTTGTACGGTTCAACCTGTAGGCATTATTCTGAAACTCATTAAAGAAGAAATGGAGTTGCTTCCGGTTGTAATAAGCTGATCCATCTTCCAAACCATTTAATTTAAGTTCAACATCGAATTTGTTACGCAGGTAGCGGATGCTATTTCTGCGTTGCACTTTGGTCAGCATGCCGGGTGCCACCTGGTCAATGATCTCACGATCGAAGAATTTATTTCTTTCAATTCTATTGAACAGCAGATGCTGATTATTTCTATACTCTTCCCCCCCCATCCCATTAACGCTAACCAGGTTTTTTTCAGATAATTTTTTAATAAACGATACGGCATTGAAATCCTCGAAAAAATAACAGTGTAACCTGGGCTGACCATCGAATAAATGAAACGCATCTTCAAAATTCGCTTTAGCTTCTCCTTCACTCATGTCATAAATATCTTTTCCCTCCAGCATTCTGAGTGGCCTCCCTGAGGCTTCTGCAACCGCCCTTGAAATCCTGATCTCCCTGGTTTCCTTCTTTCTCCAGAAGGTATAAAAATCGGAATGGCTGATTTTTTTATTAAAAAAACCGGCCAGTAAGCGGCTATCGTGTCCATCACTTGTTCCAAGGTTCGCGCCATAATGGTTTAGGAAAGGCGATACATCGGTAAAGAAATCATCCAGAACTTTCAGTTGCCGGTCCACCTCTTCTGATCTTGAAATAGGTGAATTCACATCGCGATCCTGGATTGGTGTAGTGATCCAACCAAAATCCAGGTTCATTTTTTCTGTGTCGTGATGTATTTTATTTATTTCATGAAAAATAGTGTCGTTTCCCGTAAGATGACCGAATGTACACAATTCAGATGCTGCATTTTTATTGACGGTTACCTCTCCCTCAACGCATAAAAAGCAAACTACAAATGAGCTGCTGATCACATCAATTGTATTATCGCAAAAGATATTAGCGACTTTGATACCATCGTGACCGAGGTACAATTTTCCATCGTTCATGTACACAAATGCATAACTTCCCCTGATCTGATCCGGGTCAAATTTATCATTACATAAGGCGTCGTAGAC
>JAEWDG010000205.1 GCA_023390215.1 Bacteroidota bacterium
TTTCACCGTACATGACCTCATACCATGCCCAGTTCATCACCGGGCCGCCTGCCACCGCCGCTTTAAATACGCCAGGGTGATTCAGCATAAAGTTGGTAGTCATGAACCCGCCGAAACTCCAGCCAAAAAGCCCCATACGCGAAGTGTCTGCATAACCTGTTGCAGCCAGATATTTAACTGCAGACATCATATCATCCATTTGAGCATCTCCGAGTCTTCTGAATATTTCCTGTTCAAATTCTTTTCCCCTGTTGGAGCTACCCCTTGTATCAAAACTGAAAACAAGATATCCGCGTTCGGCCATATAATGAAACCAGTAATCTCCCCCGCCGGCATTCCAGTTGTTTAATACCATTTGCGCGTGCGGACCACCATACCAGTAAACGATTACCGGATATTTTTTTGTACTGTCAAATTCTGAGGGCTTAAACATCTTACAATACAACTGCTGTCCTTTTGCATTGGAAATGCTGAACAGGTCGATCCTTGCTTTATCATATCCCGCAAGCGGATCAGGTGCTGTAAAAATTTCTTTTGATCTGTTTTTTGAAAGTTCAAGCAGCCTCACTATCCTCGGGTTGTTCAGGGTACTGTAATTATCCAGCACCACATTCCCGTCATCGGCAATTAGCACGTATGTACATATGCATCATTGGTGACTGGAGTGATCTTACCTGATTTAATATCTAACACTTCCAGGTTTTTACTTATGGGAGACTGAATTGTTGACGTAAAATACAATCGCTTACCCGCAGCATCGAATTGTTTGATATCGAGCACTTCCCAATTCCCTGAGGTTAATTGCCTGATCAATTTTCCATGGATGTCATATAAGTACAAATGGTTCCAACCATCCCGGCGGCTCTGCCATATGAATTGATCCTTATTGTTTGGAAGAAACAAAACCGGATGCAGGGGTTCCGTATATTTTGCATCTTCCTCTTCGAACAGTGTTTTTACAAAATCTCCGGAAACGGCGTCAAACTGCTTTAACCACATATGATTCTGCGCCCTGTTCAACACGGCTATATACACATATTTATCGTCGGGGCTCCAGGCAATATTGGTGAGGTACTGATCTGCAGGCTGACCTGTGTTTAGATAGATTAATTTTTTTGACTGGGGATTATAAACGCCCACCGTTACATGGTGGCTCGAACCACCGGCCATTGGATATTTGATATTATGATTTTGTGCAGGCGATACCGACCAGTCGATGATTGGATAATCTGCAACCATTGACTGGTCCATTCGATAGAATGCAAGCAGGTTCCCGGAGGAACTCCAGAAAGTTCCTTTTTCAATTCCGAATTCTTCACGATGTACGCTCGAAGCATATACGATATTTTCACTGCCATCCGTTGTAACCTGCTGTACACCTGATTTAGACCCGATAAAAAGATTCCAGTTTTCAACATAGGCCACATAGCCTGCGTTACTTCGTTCCACATGGTCTTTCGTAGCAATGTTTTTGCTGATCAGCGTTTCATAAGTATGGCTGGCAGGAAAAACTTTGTATTGCGCACCGCCTGCGCTCACGATCCATGCATTTTTTTCAAAACTCAGGGCCGGCCAGGTCTTAAATGTATCAAGGCCCACCTGTGTCATCTCATGGTTGAAGGCATTGAAATCCAAAAAAGCTGACTCAGGCCTGGTGAAACTGCCCTTAACCCATATATCTGCTGCGCCGGATTTTTTCAGATATACGTAGTCGTTAGTGCCTTTGATAAATTGTAATTGACGAAGGTTTTGTGGGGCTAAAGCCCCCCTTGCCCCAAGCATTGCTTCATCCATAGATAATTGCTTCAGCTGGGCATCTGCCTGGCTATATAACAGGAAGGAAAAAACGAAAATAAATAACTTGTTCATAAGCATTCTCTTCCGCTAAAAATAGCAATTTCAGCGCAGCAGCCGCTAAAAATTTGAAGAGCGTAAAACAAATGATAAAGACCGCCTACCCCGGAAGATCGCTTTAACTTTTTATAACAGCAAAAAAGCAGTTTCTTTATTATGTCACCTAAATGATTTCAACATGCTCATTGCTGCAAAAGAAAAAGTAAATCTCGCGGTTGGTATACTGGACCAGTTCGCCCCTTATATGGATAAATCTACAGACCTGTTTCAGCAGATGGGCGGCATGATCAGTATTTTTGGTCGCCTGATGGAATCCGTGGCGGATATGCCAGAAGCCCAGAGAAGAAGTTTCATGCCCTTTGTGCAATCCTTTAACCAGTACATTGAAAACGCGACAAGCAATTACAACGACCTACGCCAGTTTTATTCTTTTATGGCCTTAACCACAAACCAGCTTATTTCCGAATTCAAGGTTTCGATCGGGATGGAGGGGGACGATGTGTGATGTATGATCTATGATTTTTTGATTTATAATGTGAGAAAGTGGTAATTGATTTGTGGAAATCTGGGTTATTTGCGGTAGTAGTTAGGATAATGTATGATGTGAGATTTATGATGTATGATTTTTCAATTTCTAATTTTTTGACTTTCGATTTATCACGGAATTTCTGAGAGTAAAGTTTGGGTATTATTCACAGATAGTCTATACCTGGCCCCGCATTTCACTGCTACATTATATTTCTGATGACCTACCGGTAGTCCGAATGCTACAGGATAATCGAAATTATGCAGCTTCTCCAGTACGATCTCTTCCACGGTCATACCGAATTCTTCACCGGGATCATCCGGTCTGATCTTCATGCCACCTATCATCAGACCTTTCAGTTTTGAAAGCTTACCCGTGCGCAGTAAATTCCAAAACATCCTGTCAATACTGTATAAATACTCACCCGTATCTTCAACAAACAGAATTTTTCCATCTGTTTTAATATCACTGACTGTACCGGATAAAGATTCGATCGTTTTCAGATTACCTCCTACCAGTTCAGCTTCAACTTCACCCAAACGGTTAGACGCTGTTGCCGGGAAACTGTAATTGCCTGTGCCTGTAAGATTTTCTTTAATCGATAAAAGAGAGAAGGCCTGCACATCCGTAAGCAGCTCACCGGGATCCGGAAAACTGTTGCACATTTTTGAATGGATAGAAGCGACCCTCAGTTTCCTGTTCAAATGTGCATGCAGAACCGTGATATCACTAAAACCCATGATCCATTTAGGTTGCTTTCTTAACACAGAAAAATCGATGCGATCGATGATCCTGACCATTCCGTAGCCACCCCGTGCGCACATGATCGCGGCCACAGAAGTATCATTCAGCATATCCTGAAAATCTGCGATACGCTGTTCATCCGTTCCTCCGAAAATATTCCATTGCTGCCCGACAGAATTCCCCAATTTTACCTTAAACCCCCATTCTTCCATCATCCTGATGCATGGCTCAATCTTACCGGCACTGATATACCCGGCAGGTGAACAGATACCTATCGTATCACCTGGTTTTAATAATGTCGGCACCCGCATTTTCATGTTTTCCTCCATCAGGGAGGAAGATCGCAGCGGATCAATCAATAATAACGCAGTGGATTTTACAAAAGCAGAACGCTTCATATTTTAAATATACGATGATTCATGTCCAGTGA
>JAEWDG010000227.1 GCA_023390215.1 Bacteroidota bacterium
TAAATTATGCATATCACCGGGCGTGGAGAATTCTTTCCTTTTTTGAATAAAAGTTGCTGAATCCGGCATGCTATGGGTGGAAGTATCAACCCCTGCTACCGGCATTTTTTCAATTTTCGAACTGTCAATTTTTTCGTTGGGTGATTCGTTCTTTGAGCCCTCACATGCATATAAACACATGGTTATGGCAAGGGCAAGGGGAACGTAATGAAGCTTCATAACAGTAGTTTTTTGTTAAGGTACGAAATTCAGAAAACAGGCTATTTATCTATTTCCGCAAGGATATTTTCCAGCCTGAGCTTCACTTCATCGAAAGTTGTGAAGCCTCTTCCAACCAGGTAAAATTTATTCTCACCGGTTTGGAGCAGCAAAGCCGGAAAGCCTGTAACCTGTAACTACCTGCACATGGCAAATTCATGCCGGGCCATGTCTTTGTAAACTTCACTGTTGAGCTTTTGATAGAACTCAGTTTCACCTAACCCGAACGCGGCCAGCAGATGCCTGTATGCTTCATCATCATCGAGATCGCGACCTTCCACATTCAGCGCGTGCTGAAGTGCCATAGCAAACTCCAGCTGACGATGGGGTTGTATCTCTTTTAAAATGCATAACGCGACTGCGGGTTTTTCTGAGTTCAGTATCCAGTCGCTGAGATCCGGATTTCGCGCGTGCCACAGGAAATCTTCACCGAATTTTATTCCGGTTAACGCTTCTACTCTTTGATAGGAATTCAGGATTACCGGGGCAATTTTTTCGATGGGTGCCACCGCATCTCCTGTCAACATACCCCCGCTCAAAATTTCAAGGTCAATTTTGTGAGCAAAGTTTGCGGCTATTTTTTTCATTACCGGGCTGAAACCGAAACACCAGCCACAGTAAGCATCGTAGCAATATATCAGCAGGGGTTTCATTAGTGTGCTTCCAGCCAGTTTTTTCCATGGCCTATTTCTGCGCTGGCGGGCACCTCATTGGGTAAAATCAGGGCTTCCTGCATACAGCTTATGATCAATGGTTTTATTTCTTCAAGTTCCGACTGGTGTACATCAAAGATCAATTCATCGTGTACCTGCAGCAACATTTTAGAACGGAAGTTTTTTTCTTTGAGGGCTTTATCAATCCGGATCATAGCGAGCTTGATCATGTCTGCTGCAGTTCCCTGTATGGGCGAATTGATCGCATTCCTTTCAGCGAATCCCCTTACTGTAAAGTTTGATGAATTGATATCGCGCAACCACCGTTTTCTTCCCATCAGCGTTTCCACAAATCCGTTATCCTTTGCAAAGCTGATCGTATCGTCCATGTACTTCTGAATATTTGGGAACTGCTTTTTGTAGTTGTCGATGATCTCCTTTGCTTCTGTGCGTGAGATGCCCAGGTTTTCTGCAAGGCCAAATGCGCCCTGACCATAAATGATCCCAAAGTTCACGCTCTTGGCTTTGTACCGCATTTCTTTTGTTACCGCTGTCTCTTCCACAGCAAATACTTTGGCTGCTGTTGCAGTATGAATATCCTTACCCTTCCGGAAGGCCTCGCACATATTTGGATCTGCACTTATTGCGGCAACGATTCTCAATTCAATTTGAGAATAATCCGCGGAGACCAGAACATGTTCATCGTCTCTCGGGATAAAAGCTTTTCGTATCTCTTTACCTTTCTCTGTGCGAATGGGTATGTTCTGAAGGTTGGGATTATTGCTGCTTAATCTTCCGGTTACAGCAACAGCCTGCGCGTAACTCGTATGCACGCGCCTGGTTTTCGGATTGATCATCAGCGGCAGCGCGTCAACATACGTTGACCTTAGCTTGGTGAGTTCACGGAAGGTCATGATGTCGTCACAGATCTTATGTTGCGAAGCGAGCTTAAGCAGTACATCTTCACCGGTGGCATACTGCCCTGATTTTGTTTATCGCGCTTTATCGTTGAGTTTTAGTTTTTCAAATAGTACTTCGCCGAGCTGCCGGGGAGATGCGAGATTGAAACGCACGCCAGCCTGTTCATACACAGCTTCTTCCGCGATCTTTGCCTCTGCTTCCAGTTCTTTCGAATACTGGTTCAGGAAGTCTTCATCAATCCGGATGCCTTCAAATTCCATATCGGTGAGTACCTTAACCAAAGGATTTTCCACGGTATTAAAAACCCGCTCCACTTTTTTTGTTGCCAGTTGCGGAAGAAAAACAGATTTGAGTTGTAAGGTGATATCGGCATCTTCAACAGCATATTCTTTAATTTGCTCCAGGGCCACCTCGCGCATATTGCCCTGTGTTTTTCCTTTTTTCCCGATCAGTTCCTCAATATGTATAGGCTCGTATCCCAGATATTTTTCACTCATGGCATCCATACTCCTTTTGCCGTCCGGTTCAATCACATAATGAGCAAGCATGGTATCGAAAACAGGGCCCGCGAGTTCATGTCCATACCATTTCAACATCAACAAATCGTATTTTATGTTTTGACCTACCCATGTAATTTTTGGATCTGAAAAAACAGGTCTGAATTTTTCAAGAACGGTGAGGCATTGCTGCTGATCCGCCGGACACGGTACATAATAACCTTTACCCGTTTCAAAAGAAAAACTCAAACCTACCAGGTCGGCCTGGTTTGGATCTATTCCCGTCGTTTCCGTATCGAATGAAATTTCGTTTTGAGCGAGCAACAGGTTAACCAGGTTATCTATCTCGCTTTCCGATTCTACAGAAAGGTATTCATGAACAGTATTGCTGATGTTTCTTCCGGGAACAACAGGTTCTGCGGAGTTTGCATCTTCAATATCAGTTGTTGTAGTTGATGCGGAAGAATTTCCTTCTCCGAATAAAGAGATCTGTCCTGTCTCGCTTACATGCGCACCCGGAGCGCCAGGAACAATGAGTTCTTCGCCCAACACGCGCTTCGCAAGTGTTCTGAATTCAAGTATTTCAAAGATCTCCCTCAGTTTGTCTTTATCGGGTTCTTTCAAAAGAAAATCTTCTTCATGGAATTCGGTGGGCACATTTGTTATTATAGTCGCAAGTTTTTTGCTGAGGATAGCATCTTCTTTGCCTGCCCTGATTTTCTCGCCCATGGATCCTTTTATATTGTCAGCTTTATCAAGGATATTTTCAAGGGTTCCGTATTCTGCTAAAAGTTTCGCCGCTGTTTTTTCACCGATTCCCCGGATGCCCGGAATGTTGTCGACAGAATCTCCCATAAGTCCCAGGATATCTATCACCTGGCTCACATCAGCGATTCCCCATTTTGAACACACCTCTTCCCTGCCTAATATTTCTACGGTACCCCCCTGGTATCCGGGCTTATAAATTTTAATATGATCCGTTACCAATTGCCCGTAATCTTTGTCAGGCGTGACCATAAACACATCATAACCTTTTTGCTCGGCCTGTTTGGCCAGCGCACCAATTACATCATCGGCTTCGTAACCATCAACGGCAATAACAGGAACATTCAGGCCTTCTATGATCTTTATTATATCTGGTACTGCGGCAGAAATATCCTCAGGCGTTTCCTGTCTGTTCGCTTTGTAGTTGGCAAAATCAGTATGGCGTTCTGTTGGTGCAGCAGTATCGAAGCACACTGCCATATGTGTGGGTTTCTGATTATTGATCAGCTCAAGGATGGTGTTAGTAAATCCAAACTGGGCATTGGTGTTTTTCCCTTTGCTGGTAATTCTTGGATTCCTGATCAATGCGTAATAAGCTCTGAAAATAAGGGCATAAGCATCCAGTAGAAAAAGTTTTTTCTGCATGCAGTAAAAGTAGGCCAATTGCGAAATACAATCAAAGACAGGAATAATGTTTAAAGCCGGTCCTTTGCTGGACCGGCCTTCGTGGTTTCAATAACCTTTGAGTAAGTTTTTATCAGGGCGCCAAAGCGGCAGTAATATAAACTGAAGAAATCATATTTTATTGTACATAATATTTGCATCACATTATGCGTTTATAGGTTTACATGTTTCTCCCTTAGCCGTGAAACCCCCTAAAACAGAACGGCAAAAACCTGAAAGGAGCGTAGCATATTCATTTAAATACTGGTGTAAAGAATGATATGCAGCGCGGAAAAAATAACCTTGAATTTTTTTCAAAACGAAATCACAAATTTCGATTTTGGCAAGGTTATTGGTTTTGCGTGGCGACTTTTGAAGATCCAATATCCTAGGACCACATCTTCACTAGCACGTCTGACTCAGGCGAATTTTTACTAATTGATTATTACCTGACATCCCGAAAGGGAGCCTGGAAAAATATTGTTGAAAAACCACTGCTGATGAGAAACCATGAGCTTAAAACAAATCCGGTATCCGGAATTAGGCCAGCTAACGCCAATTATCATTTCTTCCCGCGTTATTTATTCTCTCCGCAACTTGTTTCCCGACAATGAAATGTTCCCGCACATGCGTGAGCGTTGAACACTGCTAACCAATAACCTTTATAAACACCAAAACAAAAACCATTATCCAATGAAAAATTTTCTACTAGTGGCATTATTCTGCCTAGTTGGGTTTTTTTCACAGGCAGCGCCCAAGACTTACTACGTTTCTACTACAGGGAGCGACAGTAATCCGGGAACCCTCACTGCGCCATTTGCAAGCTGGCAAAAACTTTCCAGCGTAATGTTGGCCGGTGATATTGCCTACATTCGCGGGGGAACGTACAGAACAACAGGTTCTGCAGCTACATCAACCCATTGCCTTTTACAAAACCTCAATGGCACCGCTGCGGCGCCTATCAAGATCTGGGCTTATCCCGGAGAGTTTCCCATTTTCAACCTGGATAATATTACGCCAACCAATTCAGATCCTACAGCGCTGATTATCCGGAACTGCAGGTATGTACATATTAAAGGTTTACGTGTAACCGGCCTCCGGCAAATTCCTTCCGGAACCGGGGTATCGCGTGGTATTGATCTTCAAAATTCTTCAAACAATACGATTGAATTCATCGAACTGGATCACATAGGTGGTTATGGTTTTATTCTTTCAGACGGAAGCAATGATAATTATTTTCTAAACTGTGATGCCCATCACATGGATGATCGTTATACCAATGATGGCGGTGCATGGGGAAATGCAAATGGTTTTCAATGTACGGGTGGTTCTAATGCCACACGCAATACATTTGAAGGCTGCCGTGCATGGTGGATCAGTGATGATGGATTCGATCTCTATTCAACAGATGGTGTAAACACTTTTAAAAATTGCTGGGCATTCTGGAACGGATATGAACCGGGAACTTTTACTTCCCGCGGAGATGGCGATGGTTTTAAACTGGGCCCGGATAATTCCGGAACAGTACACAACACTGTACTGCGCACAGTTTCCAATTGTCTTTCTTTTGAAAATAAAGGTTCCGGTTTCGATCAGAATAATGGTGATATGAGATATGTAATGTTTAATAACACTACATATAAGAACGGTAGTTATGGTTTTATGTTCGATTATATCTCGCCTGCGCCTGCCCAGGATTTCCGTAACAATTTATCTTACCGTGACGTAGGAGCACGTCGTGGTAATGAAACAACAGGTTCTTATAATTCCTGGAATGGCGGTGTTGCTGTATCAAATAATGATTTTCTTGGCGTTTCATCAGCAGGTATGGATGGACCCAGAAATGCGGATGGCTCACTCCCGGTGTTGAACTTTATGCGCCTGAATCCAACTTCTGGTCTTGTAAATACAGGTACTGTTGTAGGCCTTCCTTTTGTGGGCGCAGCTCCTGATAAAGGCGCGTTTGAAGCAGGCTCCGTGGTTCTTCCTATTAAGATCGGAACATTTACAGCCACTGCGTTAACAGCTAAAACATTATTAAAATGGACCACCGAATCTGAAGCGAACAGCGATTTCTTCCAGATAGAAAGAAGTACCGATGGTACCCATTACAATGCCCTTGGTGTAGTAAACGCGGCAGGCAGTTCGAGTGCAACATTGAATTATGAATATATTGATTATGATCCTAAACCGGGCGTCAATTATTACAGATTGAAACTGGTTGATCAGGATGGGCAGTATGAATACAGTAAAGTATTAACGGTAGTATATAAATCTGCTTCAAGTTCTCAAATAACGGTGGTAAGTTCAGGTGTGGCCTGGAACAAATTAAATCTTGTGCTGAGCAGTCCCTCACAGCAAACAGCCAGCATCGCGGTGTTCGATGCGGCAGGACGATTGTTGATGAACAGTTCTGCTGAGTTGCAGGTGGGTGAGAATACAATAAACCGCAATATGGCAATTGCAAGCTCTGTATACTACTGTAAAATCATTACCAGTGAAGGTTCATTCACCGTACCGGTAGTGAAGCAATAGTTGATTTAATGTTTTTGATTTTTGGAAGGATGGCTAAGGCCATCCTTTTTTTATTTGGGGGCGGCCAAATTTCTGGCACGAGGAATTCTTTTCCTTAAATCATTCCCGTTAATGCAATGCCAACCACAACCTCCATAACTGATCCGAAGGGTTTCCGTTCTGAGCCTAACATCGTTATAATCTTCTACAAATCATTATATATTTTTTACTACACATACTAGGAGAATATTCTACAAATCATCAGGGCTAAACTCTATGGCTTTGGGGCCATGCTGGCGCAGAGTTTGAAAATAGCAGCCCGCTCGCAGGGGAAAAAAATATCCAATGAAAAACCTCCTTTGCGGGCTTAAGAAAATCCAATCTTTTAAGCAATTAAAAAGCCTGACAAATTCATGAAAAACCTGATCCATTCAAATTTACTTCCGGGACTCTGCTCATATTTATTCGCAGGAGTATTTCCTAATTCATTTAAGCATATCCATGTAGTTCCTGAAGTCGTTTCTTCTGCCTACGCGAAAAAATTCACCAACCTGTATATCCATTGTTAACCTGCTTTTCAACTTTTTTGAAAAGCAAATGAAAAACCAAAAAAGGAGTATCCAATGAGGAACTTATGTCTAATTGTACTGCTCTGCATGGGTAGTATACTCACAAAAGCCGCAACTTATTACGTGGCAACAAATGGTAACGATAATAATCCGGGAACCATAAGCGCTCCGTTTGCAAGCTGGAGTAAATTATCTTCTGTATTAAGAGCAGGTGATATAGCTTATATACGTGGCGGAACCTACCGTTCTACAGCGGGAGCAGGAGCTTCTGTTCATTGCCTTTGGCAGAATCTTCAGGGAACTTCATCGAGCCCCATAAAAATCTACGCTTATAACGGAGAATTCCCTGTATTCAATCTCGATAACATTTCACCTACAAACTCCGATCCTACTGCGGTTGTCATGGATAATTGCCGGTACGTGGAGATCAAAGGGTTAAGAATCACCGGACTCAAACAAATTTCCAGTGGATCAGGTGTTTCGCGTGGATTCGATTTCCGCAATTCACCCAACAATAAAATCGAATTCGTTGAACTCGATCATATCGGGGGATATGGATATATACTATCAAATGGCAGCAGCAATAATTATTTTCTGAATTGCGATGCCCACCATATGGATGATCGTTACACAAACGATGGAGGCGCCTGGGGAAATGCAAATGGTTTTCAGTGCACCGGTGGATCTACAGCTACGAACATAACATTTGAAAACTGCCGTGCATGGTGGATCAGTGATGATGGATTTGATCTGTACGGTGTGGATGGCGTATTTACATTTAAAAATTGCTGGTCATTCTGGAATGGATATAATCCGGGAACTTTCACAAAAGTGGGAGATGGGGATGGCTTCAAACTTGGGCCAAGCGCCTCCGGTTCCGGCACACATAATTCTGTATTAAGAACGGTGAGTAATTGTATCGCCTTTGAAAATGCGAACTCTGGCTTCGATCAGAACAATGGTGACCTGCGTGTAAAAATGTATAACAACACCAGTTATAGTAACAAAGGACAGTTCGGTTATATGTGGGATTATATTTCACCTGCTCCCTCACAGGATTTTAAGAACAATGTATCCTTCATGGATAACAATCCACGCAGAGGTGCGGAAACGAACGGTTCAAACAATAGCTGGAATGGAAT